>JBFKSL010000051.1:0-12971 GCA_041626995.1 Ketobacter sp.
CCAATAAAAATCGCATTTACAACAGGGTATTCGTGGTATCTGCCTATGGTGGTGTAACCAACAGCTTGCTCGAACATAAAAAAAACGGGCAACCAGGCATCTTCGGTTTGTTCTCCAGCAGTATCGAAAATTCAGGATGGTTACAAAAATTCAGTGACCTCGAACTGGAACTTCAAAATATTAATCAAACCTTATTTGGTGACGACGATCTGCTCAAGCGAGCCAATGCGTTTCTCAACGAACGTCTATACAGTGCCAAGAAATGTTTGCAGGATTTACATAGCCTGTGTCAACACGGCCACTTTGCGTTGGATGCACACCTTGCCACAGTGCGTGAAATGCTGGCCAGCCTCGGTGAAGCCCATAGCGCATGGAATACCGCAGAGTTATTAAAACGTGATGGTGTGAATGCCTGCTTTGTGGACTTAACCGCATGGAAAGACGACCAGCATCTATCACTGGATGAACGCATTCGACTTGCATTCGAAGACCTCGACCTAAGCCAGCAATTACCGATCGTAACCGGCTACGCCCACAGCGACGTAGGTTTAATGTCTTCATTCGATCGTGGTTATAGCGAAATGACTTTCAGCCGCATTGCGGTACTGACCAAGGCGAAAGAAGCTATTATCCATAAAGAATTTCATTTAAGCAGCGCTGACCCACGCTTAGTTGGCGAGGCAAACGCTGTGCCTATCGGGCGTACCAATTATGATGTGGCAGACCAGCTTGCTAATTTGGGTATGGAGGCCATTCACCCCAAAGCGGCTAAAGGATTACGCCAAAACAATATTCCCCTTCGCGTTAAAAACACCTTTGAACCAGAACATACCGGCACCCTCATTACCCGTGACTATGTCAGCGATTCCCCCTGTGTGGAAATCATAGCAGGCTGCAAAGGTATCTATGCACTGGAGTTTTTCGATCAAAATATGGCCGGCAGCATACAAGACTATGATCAAGAAATACTGGGGCTGATAAAGCGTTTCAAAGCGCATATAGTCTCCAAAGACGTGAACGCTAACACCATAACCCACTACCTTTCCACCAATTTAAAAACGATAAAACGCATTCGTGCCGACCTGGAACAGCACTATCCGGAAGCCCAGATAAATCAGCAAAAAGTCGCCATTGTGTCTGCCATTGGTAGTGACATGCAAATTCCTGGTATTCTAGCCAAAACCGTACAGGCAATCGCAAGCAAAAATGTCAGTGTATTAGCCGCTCATCAGTCCATGCGACAAGTGGATATGCAGTTTGTGGTGAATGAATCGGATTACGATGACACGATCAAAAGCATGCATGCCGCCTTAGTGGAAGTACACAACCACGGACGAGCTATATGTTTGGCATCCTGAAAACCGGCATTTCTATTCTTCTCTTTTGTATCAGTGCACTCTGCCTTGCGGAGGAAGAAGCAGTAAAAGCTGAAGAGGTTATTGATCAGCAGCAAGAACCGCTCTATACACCATTTATTGAGCGCTACATGCTAGACGAGCTAAAACAGCTTCGTATTGATCAAGCTAGTGCAAAACAAGAACTGATTCAACAAATAGTAGACCGTGAACACCAATCCGTAGATCGTGCTGTTACCTATGCCACGGACACCGTGACGTATTTTTTCTACCTGATTGCCGCAGCCACCTCGGTTTTGGTTTTGGTGGGTTGGACATCCATACGTGACATTAAAGAGCGGGTTCACTCATTGGCGGACGAGGAAATTTCCAAACTGGTATTGGAATACGAAAAAAGACTTGAAGCCATTGAATCTCAATTACAACAAAAAACACAACATATTGAAGAAAACCGCGAAGAAATTGAGCGCACGCAAGAGATTCAGTCTCTCTGGTTACGAGCACAGCAAGAAGCCTCTCCTGAAGAAAAGATCTTAATTTATGATCAATTGTTGAAACTGCGTCATGATGACTGCGAAGCGCTGACCTATAAAGCAGATTCTGTGCTGGAATTGAACGAGCCACAATGGGCCGCCAACCTTTGTCACCAAGCACTGGAGATAGACCCCGATAACAGCCACGCATTTTATCAGTTGGCCTGCGCTTATACAGCGATGGATCAATTTGACGAAGCCATGAATTATCTGGCAAAAGCACTGCTTCGACGCAGAAGCTATATCGATGAAATTAGCGAAGACCCAGCATTAGCCCCTCTGGTAAACCATAAAGTATTTAAAGATTTTTCTAACACCCTTAACTGGCAACAAACAAATAAAAACAGCTAGTGGAGCTAGGTTTCAATGCTGATTTCGTTTATCGGGTTTTTACTCGTGTTTACCCTCATTGGTTTATCATCCATTGTTCGCAGTAAAAGCACCAAGCAAGACTATTATCTCGCCAGTGGCAAAGTAAAACCTTGGCTAGTGGGGCTTTCTGCCGTTGCCACCAATAACAGCGGCTATATGTTTATCGGCGTTATTGGTTACACCTATGCCACCGGGCTTGCTTCTATTTGGCTTATGGTGGGCTGGATTTCTGGGGATTTCTTAGCGTCACTCTATGTGCATAAACGCTTGCAATTAGCCACTCAAAAAAGTGGCGAAGTGAGTTATGCGGGTGTGCTAGCAAATTGGCACGGCCAAAAGCACAGCGCACTGCAACGCCTGATTGGTATTATTTCATTATTGTTTCTACTGACTTACGCCGCTGCGCAATTGGTGGCTGGCAGTAAGGCTCTGCATGTTCTATTGGAATGGCCACAATGGGCAGGCGCCGTAGCAGGTGCGATTTTAGTAAGCCTGTATTGTTTTGCTGGCGGAATTCGTGCTTCTATTTGGACCGATGCCGCGCAATCTATTGTCATGATTATGGCCATGGCAATGCTTTTATTGGTTGCAGTTTCTGAATTAGGGGGTATTTCCAATGCAGTTGACCAAATGCAAGCTGTTTCAGGTTTTATGGATTGGCTGCCTAAGGATCTTGCTCTTCCGGGTATCGCCGGAGGATTACTGTTTGCAATGAGCTGGCTGTTTGCTGGATTCTCCGTAATAGGGCAGCCCCATATCATGGTGCGTTTTATGACGTTGGATAATAATTCCAGCATGTTGCAAGCCAAACTGTGGTATTACATGTGGTTTACCGCATTTTATTGCATGGCCACTGGCGTGGGCATGCTGTCCCGCATTTATATTGCGGATGGTGGATCGTTTGATGCTGAACTTGCACTTCCCACCATGGCACAACAACTGCTTCCCCCTATGTTTGTGGGTTTGATACTCGCGGGGATTTTCGCTGCAACCATGTCTACGGCTGATTCATTATTACTGAGCTGCTCTGCTGCTATTACCCACGACATTCTACCCCACAAAATCGAAAAAACCTGGCTGTTAAAATTAACCACTATTTTGATTACCGCCATTGCGTTAGGGCTGGCTTTATCCAATCAACAAAGTGTATTTAATATGGTGATTATGGCGTGGTCGGGTTTGGCTAGTGCTTTTGCACCGTTATTACTGTTTTTATGTTTAAAACAAAAACCTTCTCAATTGGCCAGTATCTTAGCTGCGGTAATTGGATTTGGCGTAGCTTTAACTTGGCGGTATTTCGATTTACAAGGCATGGTTTATGAAGGGCTACCAGGCATTATTTCTGGCTTGGTTATTCTTTATTTATTTTCCCTGAAAAAAAGCCCCTTAGAAAGGGGCTATAAAAGTTAATCACTATTGAGTGTGATCGAAGGGAGTCTTACGCAGCGGCTTTGGAATTTGCCCCTGCTTTGGCTTTTACAAACTTGTAATCAGACGCTTTTACACGGAAAGTTTCCAACCAAAAACGCCAAGTGGATTTTGGCCAGGCTGCAAAGTTGCGACCACCACCATCCTGATACCAACTGCTACAGCCTGTGGCCCAGACGGATTTTCCGATTTGTTTTTGCACGTCTTCGTTAAATTCATATTGCACTTCAGGCTTCACATCCATATACGCAGCATTTTTCTTCTTCAGCAATTTCATGCTTTCCAAAATATAATGCACTTGCGCTTCAATCATAAAGATAATGGAGTTATGACCCAAGCCCGCGTTAGGGCCAACCAGTTGCCACATATTAGGATAGCCGGAAGTAGCTGTGCCATAGTAGCTTTCTGCATGTTCTTTCCAGTCTTCCTGAATGGTACGACCACCAAGCCCAACCACAGGGAAGTTTTTCATATAAATACGCGGATCAACCACAAAGCCAGTGCCTAAGATAATGCAGTCAACCGGGCGTTCTTTTCCATCCGCAGTAATGATGCTGTTTTCTTTAACTTCCTGAATCGCATCGGTTACCAATTCCACGTTGTCTCGGTTGAACATGGGAAAGTATTTATTGGAAATCAATATACGCTTGCAACCCAACACATAATCAGGCGTGAGTTTTTTTGCGGTTTCAGAATCTTTTACCTGCAAACGAATAAACGCTTTTGCCAGGTTACTTAATGCTTTTGCTAACGCAGGATTAAAGATGGGCCATACGCGTGATTCATTGGTCCAGTACAGACGATAACGATGCAACAAACGTGCACCAGGCACTTTTTTGAATAGCAGCTTATCCAACATGTTGTATTTGCGTTCATCGCGGGGAATAACCCAGGCAGGGGAGCGCTGCATTACATACAACTGTTTCACTTCTGGTGCGATTTCAGGGCAGTATTGGATAGCACTGCCGCCGGTGCCAATGGATACCACATTTTTACCACGCAGATCGTAGTCGTGCTCCCATTGCGCAGAGTGAAACACTTTACCTTTGAATTTATCCAAACCTTTAATGTTGGGAACCTGCGGTACATGTAGTGGGCCGGAGGCCAACACAAAATGATTACAGATGTAAGTATCGCCAGCCTGGGTGCCAACCGTCCAGGTGCCGGTATCTTCATCAAATACAGCAGAATTCACTTCCTGACCAAAACGGCAGAAAGGACGAACACCATACTTTTCTGTGGTATCGAGGATGTAGTTTTGAATTTCATCCCAAGGTGCGTAACGCTTAGACCAATCTGTTTTCGGTGCAAAGGAATAGGAATACATGTGTGACTGAACATCACAGGCACAACCAGGGTAATTGTTGTCACGCCAAGTGCCACCAACATCGTTACCTTTTTCCAGGATGACAAAATTATCGTTGCCCTGCTCACGTAATTTAATCGCCATACACAGGCCGCCAAAACCGGCACCCGCGATAACAACATCCACTTGTTGGGTTTTTGGGTTAATAGGTGGTTGGCTTGTCATTATTCACCTCAGTTTTCGTCTTATTATGAGACGCCAGTTTCTCTGGCTATGTTTTACACTATAGTCAGTAAAGCAGGGGGGTGAACATGCTGTAACCCCCCTGCTTGTTGATAATTTCGGCCATATTGGTGGTTTTTTACCAAAACCTGACCAGAATCAATAAGTTGGTTACAGGCCCATATAACTACCTGTTTTTATTATCTTATTTGTTTTAACAAACCGTTACTGTCTGGTGATTATTCGGCGGAAAAAGCCGTTAAATACCCCCCTTTCTCATAAGTGGTATATTATTGATGTTTTAGGCCAGAGCAAATCAGCATCTCATGAGCAAACGCGCAACCCTTGGGTTTATCTTTACATTACAGGCACTTGAAGCTGAAGGGGCCGACCTGTCGTCGATCAAACAGCGCTACGGAATCGACTAAAAACATCTGTCCCCAGACACCGATATCGAACGCTCTCTGGAGCTACAAATTTATTGTGAGGTGCTACCCCATGTTGCCGATCCGTTGATCGGTTTGCGCATTGGCCAAACCATGAGTCTGGCGGGCTATGGTCCCCTGATCATGCTATTGATGACCTGTGAAGATGCCTGGCAGGCCTTCAACACCGGCATTCAGTACCAGGCACTGACTTACTTATTCGGCGAACTGCGCCTGGAACCCGGCGAAGAAGAGTCCAAGTTGATTGTAAAACCCTCTCCAATGCCCGACGTTTGCCGACGTTTTCTAATTGATCGCGACATTTCTGGCACTTATCAACTTATTCGCGACCTGCAAACCAGTATCGGCGTGGATTTGGATCCGAAAATGATTCGCATCCCCTACTCCAAACCCGATGACATACGAGCCTACACCAATCGCTTCCGTTGCCCGGTGGAGTTTGGCGCAGAAAAAACCGAGGTGATTTTGCCCACCAGCTATTTAGCCACTCGTTTTCCTGCTGGCAACAAAGCTGCTTTCAGCCTGTATAAAAAACAGTGTGATGGCCTGCTAGCACAACGAGAAAGAAATACAGACGCTTTAGGCGAGCAAGTGCGTGATTATCTTTCTGTTTTTATTGAATCTTTTCCCTCTAGCCAAGAAGTGGCTTCCACCTTCGGCCTGTCTGAGCGCAGTTTTCGACGTAAATTAAGCGAAGAAGACACCACCTATCGCAAGCTTTTAGATGAAGTGCGGTATGCCAAGGCCAAAGAACTGCTGGGCCATCCTAATCTATCCATCGAAAATATCGCCCAACAACTCGGCTATGCTGAAGCAGCCGCCTTTATTCACGCTTTCCAACGTTGGTCATCACTTACTCCAGCTAAATATCGAGCACAAAGCCGTCCAGCCTCTTGAGATTAGGCCCCCCTGAACTAAGCTGAAGGTTACCGACACTTAAAAAGGACCTTCACTATGCATCGGTTAATTATCAGCTTATCAATTTTGGCATCCCTCCTATTCAGCCCCCTAACCTTTGCGGAACTTACCCAGGCGGAGTTAAAGGAAATTCTGGCCCCCCGAATAGAAGGATTAATGTTTCTGACCAAAAATGGCATGCTACTGGAATCTGTGCGTGCTCAAAACCGCCAGGGCATGAGCCTGGATGAAATCAAGAAAATTGATGAGGAATGGAAAGCTGGCACCTCACCACTTATTAAGGAGCTGCAAGAAAATAAAGCCGGTGCTTTTTTAAAGAATATTATTGTGCAGCAATCTGATGTGTACTCAGAGGTATTCCTAACCGACTCCCAGGGAGCCAATGTGGCAGCTTACCCCGCCACCAGTGATTATTGGCAAGGGGACGAAGCCAAGTTCACTAAATCTTTTGTTGATGGCAAAGGCGAGGTATTCATAGGTGGTGTGGAATTTGACGAAAGCACTCAAACCAATGCGGTGCAGATTTCAGTTCCTATGGTTTATAACGATGAAGCCATTGGCGTGATGGTGATAGGCGTAAAAGTTTCTGTACTGGAAGCGGAAAAACTGCAAGGCAGCAAATAACCAAAGTGGCAGCCTGCTTTCCCCTAGGTAGGCTGCTTAACTCTTCCATGCAATTTTCATTCAAAATATAGAACATTTCATAGTATACTTCGTATACCTTATATCGAAGACACTTCCTATTTGCTTTAACAAGCTGGATAGATAAAAAGTCTAAGTAACGAACACCGGAAAACCACCACATGGATGTTTGCGTCAAAGCAATCATATTTGGGTGGTTTTCTTTTATTTATACGGCATTAAATTCATTTTCCATGATTAAGAACTCCTTAAAAACCAGAATTGAAACGGGCTTTGGCCGCCTTGGTTACGCCATTTCGCGCCACCCATTACGTTGGCTGTTGGGCTATGTGCTGATTATTGCCTTGTTGGCATCGCAATTGGTTCACTTGCGTACCGACACCAGCATAGAAGGCTTTTTAGCTAAGGACTCACCAGCCTTAACCAAATACGATGAATTCAAAGCCACCTTCGGCCGCGACGAAATGTTTATCATCGACATTGAAGTGGACGATGTGTTTCAGCAAGATTTTGTTGATAAGTTGCGAGCGTTTCATCAACAACTGGAAGACGAAGTTCCCTACCTGGCATCAGTGGATTCATTAATTAACGCTCGCCATACCTGGGGTGATGAAGATTCTTTGATAATTGAAGATCTACTGCCTTATGAGTTACCCACCGACCCAGTAGAGTTAGACACTCTCAAAAGCTACACCTACGATAACCCTAATTACCAACGCTTTTTGTTTTCCCCCGATGGAAAATTGATTAGTGTGGTAGTGAAGCTAGAAGCATTTTTGTATGAAACCGACAGCAACGGTGAGGTGATCAGCCATTATCTGGAAGACCACCACCAACGTGAAGCCATGAATGCCATTTATCGCATTATGGATCAGCACCGTGGCGTGCTTTCGGACACCATTACTGTGGCTGGCTCATTGCCGGTGTCATTATTATTGGCAGAAATCGTAAAAGATGATTTTGCCGTATTTAGTAGCATTGCCATTATACTCATTGCTTTAGTGCTGTTTGTTATTTTCCGCCGCGCTTCCGGTGTGCTCATGCCCATGGTGACCATTATTCTCGGCGTAGTTGCCACAATTAGCATGATGGCAATATTAGATTCGCCCATTCAAATGACCACATCCATTTTGCCTTCGTTTTTGTTAGCCGTATGCGTCGGCGACAGCATTCATTTACTATCGATTTTTTACCGTCAATACGATATTGGCAAAAATAAAGTGCAAGCTTTAGTGGGTGCCATGGAGCATACCGGTCTGGCCATGTTCTTTACCAGCATCACCACTGCTGCAGGTTTAGCCTCATTTTCTTTTTCCGAATTGTTGCCTGTGTCTGCACTGGGTACCTTTGGAGCGATCGGCTCAATGCTGGCATTTTTACTCACCATTTTTGTATTGCCATGTTTAATCTGCCTGTTTCCAATCAGACATAAAACCATTCGCAGTAGCAAACAATCGCGTCTGCAAAAGGTACTATACTGGTGCGCTAATGTTTCCACTGCTCACCCCAAACGGATTGTTATTATTGGCTTAATCCTTTTTGCAGGCTCAATTTATGTAGCGTCTACCCACATGTATTTTGGCCACGCACCATTAACCTGGTTGCCAAAAAATGAACCATCCTTACAGGCACTGCTCAAACATGAAAAACACATGGGCGCCAGCATGGCTTTAGAAGTCATGTTCGACACAGGAAAAGAGGGGGGCGTAAACAACCCGGCGTTTCTATCCAAGCTGGACGCCATAATGCGAACATTGGAAAGCATAGAAGATGACAACTACAACATTGCTAAAACCATTAGCGTTACTGATATTGTCAAGGAAAGTAATCGTGCATTACATGGAAATGATCAGGCTGCTTATTCAATCCCTAATGATGCCAAGCTGATTAGCCAAGAATTGTTTTTAGTTGAACTTGATGAACCTGATGACTTGTTCACCCTGATCGACCGCAAATACCAAACGGCACGTTTAACCTTATTGATTCCTTGGATTGATGCCATTCACTACACGGATATCTTAACCAACTTGCAAAGTTATCTGGAAGAACAAGTTGGCGACCTGACAGAATCCATCACCATTACCGGTGTGGCAGCTGTGCTGGGCAGCACATTTGCGGAAATGATTTATTCCACTGCCCAAAGTTACACTGTGGCAGCAGGGGTAATCAGCATTATGATGATTTTACTGGTCAGTAGCGTTAAGTTAGGTCTGCTTTCCATGTTGCCATCTTTGTTACCGATTTGCATGGTGCTAGCGCTGCTTTCACTAACGGGCTACCCAATGGATATGTTCAATATGCTTATTGGCTCCATTGCCATTGGTTTAACGGTGGATGATAACGTACATTTTATTCATGGATTTAAACGGGTCTATGGCCAGACCGGCAACCCCGCCTATGCCATTGAACAAACCCTAACTTCATCGGGCCGAGCCATGTTGGTTACTTCCATTGTCTTGAGCATAGGCTTTTTAATTTATACTCAGTCGGAGCTCACCAATATGATTGGCTTTGGAATACTAACAGCACTTTGCATTTGCCTCGCATTGATGGCAACGTTTTTATTTGCCCCGGCGTTGATGATGCTGTGCAATAAAACCTACCAACCCGCTAAATCATAGCGGGCTGAGGTTCAGGCCGATTAAATGAAAACGCATCGGCAAAAGCCGGTGCTTTATGTTTTGTCACTCGATTTAACATTAAGCGCGCCGAAGCAGGCCCCAAAGTAATTCCATTACGATAATGACCAGTATTGACCCAAATACCTTCATGATCAGGTAGCTTATCAATGAACGGCAAACCACCTGGTGACCCCGGGCGTACACCTGCCCATTGTTGTAATATTGGCTCATCCTTAAGTTGCGGCACAATATCTTCAGCAGCCTGCTTCAACTGGCAGGCTGCTTCCACACTGGTATAACTTTCACTTTGACCTTCTTCCGTGGTACTGCCCACTAGCAACAAACCATCCTGGCGGGGAATCAAATACTTGCCTTCTTTAATCACTATGCTCTTCAAGCCAATATTATTTTTCAGTAACAGCATTTGTCCTTTAACAGGTTGTACAGGCAACTCATAGTTTAACGTTTTAAGGATTTCTGCAGACCAAGCACCAGCACAGATAATGATGTTGTCACCCCAGCAGCGCTCACCATCCACTAGCACCTCAACCTGACCAGTACGCTTTGGAAAAATCGACACATCGTCTTTAGAGAGGTAATACTGATAATCAAAAAACTGGAACAACCGCAATGTAAGGGCTTTTAATAAATTTGGACTTCGCACTTGATGTACATTGGGAAGCAAATACGCATTTCTATAATCTGAATTTAATATTGATTCACGATCTCTTACTTGATCATGAGAAAGACTTTCCACGCTTTCACCAAACTGTTGGCTCCAACCGGCAATATCCTCTTCATCAAATGGGTCCAACAATAGCAAACCGCTTTTTATATATTCACAATTCACGTTGGTTTGCTGTTGTAATTGCTCACACAAAGACCCGTATAATCTTTGCGACCAAATTACTAACTCATTTAATGCTGCATCGTATTGCCAGGGGAATAATGGCGAAACAATGCCACCAGCGGCCCAGGATGCTTGCCCACGAAGCTCTCGCTTTCCTAGTTGCAAAACCGAATAGCCCTGCTGCAAAAACTCCAATGCCGTAAGCTTTCCAATCAGGCCATCACCCACCACAATAATATCGTAGTGCTTTAACTCATTTGTTTTCTGATGTTGATCCTTCATCACACTTCCCCCAGGCAGGTATTAGCGATACAGCCAACGGCAATTGATTAATAATGCGCTGCACCACCGTATCTACAAGATCATTAATATTATTAGGATTCGAATAAAAAGAAGGTACGGCTGGTAATACGCACACACCCATTTCCGAAAGGCCGAGCATATTTTTTAAATGAATGGTAGAGAAAGGGGATTCTCTTGGTACCACAATTAAATTTCCACGCTCTTTTATTACAACATCTGCAGCGCGTTCTATTAATGAATTGCTGGCACCACATGAAATAGCACTTAATGTGCCCATGCTGCAGGGGCAAACCACCATGGTTTTCGGTGCACCGGAACCCGACGCGATGGCGCAATACCAATCATCATTGGTAATAAATTGAATGCTGGAAAAATCCGTATTTAGTGTGTTTGAGAAGTAGCCACCCATATCGGATTCGCATGTTGGGAAGTACTCGTCGTACTCCTTTTTGAGTACCAATTTTGCAGTATCCGATATAACACAATACACACTCACAGATTGTGCCGCTAAAACCTGCAACAGTCTTACTGCGTATTGAACACCACTGGCACCGGTTATGGCCACTGTAACTGAATCATTCATGGCGATCATGCTCACACAATTCCTTCGAGAAAAATTTGTCGTAAATCAATTTTCGAAAGCCTTGTTTGCACTATAGTGGCGCGACCTGTTCGGAGGGCAATATGCATTACTCTGATCTCAGAAGTTTTTTGCAACACCTCAGTAAAATTGGTCAGTTAAAAACCATTCGTCATCCTATCAGCCCCAAGCTGGAGATGACGGAGGTTTCTGCACGCGCGCTTCAATGTAATGGGCCTGCTTTACTATTTAATAATATTCCGGGCTATTCCATTTCTGCTGTTACCAATTTATTTGGCCATCAGCAACGCATTGCCATGGCCATGGGTTTAGAAAAAGTTGAACAAATTCGTTCCATTGGTGAATGGTTGGCGCAAATTAAACAACCCAATCCACCGGAAAAATTTAAGGATTTGTTTCAATCTCTTCCCATGGTTAAAAGCGCATTGCACATGCAATGCAAAACCGTTTCAAATCCTTACTGCCAACAAAATCAAATACATGGCAAGCAGGTAGATCTATCCACACTGCCCATACAAACTTGCTGGCCCGGCGACGTTGCGCCCTTAGTTACCTGGCCACTGGTCATTACCAAAGGCGTTAATCGATCGCGCTTAAATATTGGCATTTATCGGATGCAACTTCTGGATCAAAACCGCTTGATCGTACGCTGGCTTTCCCATCGCGGTGGTGCGTTGGATTATGAGGAATGGAAACAACATCACCCCAATGAACCGTTTCCCATGAGTGTCGCCATTGGTGCTGACCCGGCCACTCTATTGGCCGCAGTCACACCCATTCCCGATACCCTATCGGAATTTGCTTTTGCCGGTTTACTGCGTGGCAATAAAAGTGTCACGGCTCAATGTGTTGGCAATTCGCTTTCCGTACCAGCCAATGCCGAGTTTGTTTTGGAAGGCCATATTTATCCAAACGATGAAGCCTTAGAAGGGCCCTACGGTGATCATACTGGCTACTATAACGAACAGGCTAAATTCCCAGTGTTTACAGTGGAACGCATCACCCATCGTGATGATCCATTGTATTTGAGCACTTACACGGGCAAACCACCTGATGAGCCCGCTATGCTGGCCATTGCCATGAATGAAATGTTCATTCCCATTTTACAAACCTATTTTCCAGAGATAGTGGATTTTTATTTACCGCCAGCAGGATGCTCCTATCGCATGGCGGTAATTGCTATTCGCAAACAATATCCAGGCCATGCAAAACGTATCATGATGGGTGTCTGGTCGGTGCTGCGTCAATTTATGTATACCAAATACATTGTGGTGGTAGACGACGACATAAACATACGCGATCACAACGATGTGACATGGGCCATTACTACCCGAACTGATCCGCAAAGGGATTGCACGACCATTGATAACACCC
>JBFKSL010000052.1:0-12959 GCA_041626995.1 Ketobacter sp.
GCTAGGCTTTTGGCGATGGCCTTTAAGCTGAATTGCTTTAGCCATGATTTCCGTTGTTGCTTCATGTTGTAACTCCAAAATGACTTCAAGTTAAAAAGAAAAATAAGGAAGCTTCTACGCAAGGGTTTTCAACTTGCGTGCCAACTGTGAAATTTGCATTAAATGTTAGAAAGGAGTGCGGAAATTTTTGTGTGTTTACAAGTTTGGTGCGTGGGAAATTTAAAATCTATCTTCGGTGACCCAGCTTGTTCCACTCTGCACTTTTAAGATGCAGTGGGTTGTGAGGGTGGCTTTGAATGAGGAAATGAAAATGAGCCATTATCTGGCTCATTTTTTTCGGGGTGCACTTTTATCGAGCTTATGGGTGAATCTGGGCCTCAACCACTCGAATAATGCTTTTATCATGAGGTATGGGTAGATTCAGCTTTTCTTGAAAGGCTTTGGGGTGATGAATTTTTACGTCGCTAAAACCGTATGAAAGAAAGGCGCTACGGATTTCCGATGTATTATTAAAGTGCAGGTTAACATTGGCACGAGTGGCCATGGATAGCGCCCGAGTAGCAGATTTCATCAGCGGCGATAGAACGCCCAGTTTTGGGTTTGGTACTAAGTCAGTTAGATACCAGGCTTTTGGAAATGTGCTTCCAATCTGTGCTAGCTGTCGCCAGAAGGTGGCAATGTGCTCAAGCTTAAAGTAGTTCACCAAGCCCTCGGTAATAATAATGGTGGGTCGCGAGGGGTCGAGTACCTTCGTCATTACATGCTCTAGCGAAAGATCGGTATCTTTTACGAATATGTCGCAGGGCACCACATGGTGGTCTGGGCCAAATCCATTATGTTGTTCTAACAGCTTGGCTTTACGTTTTGCCATATCGGGCAAATCCGCTTCCACGTATTTTAATCCAGGATACTTCCGTGACAGCTTATAGCCTCTCGGCGAGCAACCACAGGCGATCTCCAATATTTGGCTAACGCCTTCCTTTTTCACCAGTTGGTCTATGCGGTAATCAATGATGTTATGACGTTGCAATAACATGTCATGCACATTAAAGCCTAATGTACGTTGAGAAGCATATTCAAAGGGTGCCGCAGCTTTATAAAGAAACTCTCCTTTCGGTGAGGTAAAAAAACTCGCCGACATTCCACTTTCGTACCAAACATGGCCAGTGAATAAAGCTGTAAAACTGATACCGCTGGAATCCATGGTTTACTCCTACAGTAAATAGATTTTGTTATCGCGCACTTCAAAGGGAATGGCTTTTAATGATTGACCTGCACAGGGGCCTGCCACGCAATTGCCGTTCTCAATTTCAAATAAAGCGCCATGGTTGGCGCACATAATGTATTCCTTATCCTGGTCCAAGAACTCATCGGGCTGAAATTCCAGAGGAATGCCGATGTGAGGGCAGGAGTTGGAATAAACATAAACCTGGTCATACTTCTTCACTACAAATAAGGCACCTTGTTCTAACTGGAAGCCTTTGCTGCTGTTATCTTCGATTTCTTCAATAGAACACAATTCAACCATATGGATCTCTGCAATGCTGGTTATCAGAGGGTTTGATCATGAAATAGCAGGGTACTGAGTTTGGGTAGGCTAAGTAAACCTCATGTATATAAATTTTTATTAGAAAATACTTGCATCTGCAAATGATAATTAATATCATTTGTTTTGTGTCGCGAGTGATCAGAATTTCAGGCTTGAGTTGGCGCCCGTCATGGCCCCTCTCTCCTCTCTACAACCTGAATGGTGTCGGTTCAAGCAACAGGGATTCGGTGCTCACACACAGCTACAACATGGTGCATGGCCGGGGGTGACTCCCCGGCTTTTTTCTTTTGGGCTATTGCTTATAATAGCCCGCTTCTATTCTTACCTTTTCCGTGCCCATGTTTCATGCCCATCCTAAGTTGTTGATTGCCATTCTTGCTGCCCTCATGGTAGTTGCAGGGCTGTATTCCATTAGTAGTGGTACGGTGAATATTCCTTTGGCGGATCTGTTACGGGTGTTAACTCAGCCTGACTCCAGCTCTGGCGCTTACGACTTGGTGGTGTGGAAGATCCGTTTACCCCGAGTGGTGCTTACTATTGTGGTGGGAGCCAGCTTGGCGCTTTCTGGGGCCATGGTGCAGGGGTTATTTCGTAACCCTTTGGCGGACCCCAGTTTAATCGGCGTGTCTGGCGGCGCTGCTGTGGGGGCTGCGGTAGCGATTGTCTTGGGTGGTTCCTGGCAGTTGGTGGAGGCCAGCTGGGCAGTACCGTTTATGGCTTTTGTGGGAGGGGCTTCGGTAACTCTGTTGGTGTATCGACTTGGAGTAAGCCCCATGGGCACCTCAGTGGCCACCATGTTGTTAGCAGGAGTGGCCATTAACGCCATGACCAGTGCCTGCATTAGTTACCTGGCCACCGTGGCGGAAGATGTGCGCTTACGTAACCTGGTGTTTTGGTTAATGGGCAGCTTTAACGTGTCCTCCTGGCAGAAAGTTGTTTGGGTCGCACCTTTCACGGTCTTTGCCTTGTTAATGATTTTTAAAGTATGGAAAGGACTTAACGCTTTGTTGTTGGGGGAATCAGAAGCACGCCACTTAGGTATTGAGGTGGAAAAGTTGCGTTTATGGGTGGTGATAACGTCTGCTCTAGCGGTGGGTGTCTCTGTTGCTGCTGTGGGTGTGGTGGGGTTTGTGGGATTAGTAGTGCCTCATGTGATTCGGCTTTTGATTGGTCCCGATCATCGTTGGCTGTTGCCTGCTTCAGCGTTATTGGGCGCGGCATTATTATGTGTGGCGGATTTGGCTGCACGCACCTGGCTGGAACCTAAAGAGTTACCGATTGGTGTATTAACGGCGGTATTGGGTGCACCTTTCTTTTTGTTCTTGGTATCGCAACGCCGCAGGGGGCAGCTCTATGGAAGTTAACTCTGCGGCCGTCATCGCCATGGAAAACCTGGGATACTCAATGGCTAAAAAGCCGTTGCTATCTGGAGTAAGCCTGGAAGTGAATGCCGGGGAATGCGTCGCCGTTATTGGTCCAAATGGTGCGGGTAAGTCCACGTTATTTCGTTTGTTATCCGGTGAGTGGAACAGTTCCGAAGGCAATATTAAATTCAATGGTCGCAGTCTTGTTGATTGGCCTGTAGAGGATCTTGCGCGGGTTAGGGCCGTTATGCCCCAGTCTTCCAGCTTAAGTTTTCCTTTCTATGTGGAAGAGGTGGTATTGATGGGCAGAATGCCCCATAACACTGGTCGTGAGCAGGATTTGAAAATTGTGCAGGAGGTGATGGCGCAGTGTGATGTTCAGCATTTGTCACGGCGCTTGTATCCTTCTTTATCCGGTGGCGAGCGGCAACGAGTGCAGCTGGCGCGAGTGCTGGCACAAATTTGGCAGCCGGTGGAAACGGGTAAGCGTTTATTACTTTTAGATGAGCCTACCTCAGCTTTGGATTTGTCTCATCAAATTGCCTTAATGCAGGCGGTGAAGCAGGTGTGTGCAGCGGATGTGGCGGTATTGGTGATTGTGCATGATTTAAATCTGGCGGCACGCTTTGCAGATCGTTTGATGGTGTTGCACCAAGGTAAAGTAGCGGCCCAGGGTACAGCAGAACAAGTCGTGCAACCGGAAATGATTAAGCAGGTGTTTCAAGTTCAAGCCAGGGTGATGAAACACCCTGACTATGATTGCCCGCTAGTTGTGAGCTAACACTATTTCTTTTCTGAATTTGTGAAGAAACGCCGCAGGGCGCTCACATCGCGATCTGCTGCGCGAATACATTTTAGCTCGTGTAACTGTTTTTCAATACTGTCCATTACTTCTTTACGCAGTTGCCACTGCATCTCTTTATCCCGCTCCTGATTCAAGTATTTGTGAGTATCAATGGGCTCACCAAAACTGAAATAAAACTTCTCTGGTTTAGGAATAAGTGTTGGGCCGATGCCTTTGGCTACGGGCATAACCATATCGCCACCGCGTAGGGTTTCGTTTACCTTTTTATTTTTTAATAGCCACTTGCCCAGCTTTGAGCCCATAAAATCGTAGGCGTCCCATACCACGTCGTAGGCATCGTCTGCGCCCAGAGCGGCCACAGGAATAATAGGGTATTGATGTTCAATGGCCATGCGCGCGAAACCGGTACGGGTTTTCCAGGTAAGCTTATGTTCTTCACCTTTGCGTTTTGCCACTTCGCGGCCACCACCGGGATACACCAAAATGTGCTCATGGTTTTGCATCAGTTGAGTGCAGTTTTCTGGCGTGCCCGGAACCGCGCCACTGCGCTTTAGCATGTTTCCCCATAGCGGAATTTTAAAGTGAGCGTGATCACCCAAGGCGCGCAGCACAATACCTTTTTCTTCAAACAGTTTTTCAAATATAAGCGGACCATCTAAAAAGCCGTAAATGGTGTGGTTGCAAACATAGAGCGCCGGTTGCAGTGGGTCGACATTTTCCAAACCAAAAAATTGCGGGCTGAAGTATTTGCGTGCAGGGGCATTGGCGCGCTTAACAGAATCCAAAGACGGAGGATGGAATAACGGCATAGTGGCTTTTATGGAAGCGTTCATGAATAACCTACTGCTTAACGGTTTATGACATTATACGTCTTGTGACGATGCAACTTTTAAATTCAGGGCCACAATTTGGCGGGCCATGTTTTCCATCAAATTTAAACAAATTTGCGGATGGGTTTGAATTAATGTTTGGAATTGGGCTTTTGGCACCACCATGACCAAGCATTGGGCGTCGGCGATTACCGTTGCTGTGCGCAGGCTATTGGTGAGTAAAGACATGGCACCAAATATCTCGTCCTCCAGCACTTCACCCACTTTAGTACCGTTAACAAATACTTCAGCATGGCCCTCTACGATGGAGTATACGGTATCGGACTCGGTACCTTCTTTGATGATAATGTCGCCGGGCGAGAAGCTTTGGAACCCTAGAGAGGCTCTATCATCAGGAGCCTCCATGGCAGCGATGACGCTGGCATGGCGTGCACATTCTGCGATTAAGTAGTCGGCCCATTGCTGGCATTTTTCTGCACTTGCTGTGGCGGCTTTGAGTAGTGAGCCTCTGTGATACGGGCGCAGCACAACGGGGTTTTCTGATTTGAAGGTGGCCTGAGGCTTGCCATCTACTGTGTCGAGGCCAATGATGTCACCTGCATCGTGGTGGAATAGGGTTCGGCCATCCAATACCTGAGTGATGGAGCCATCTACTATATAAAATGCATTGGCTTGGTATTCCGGGGTGGAGTAGAGGTCCATTACCACCTCGAATGAGAGTGCCTCGCCTTCAGGTTCAATCCCGTCCAGGGCTGCCGAAAGCTTCTCTTTGCACTGGTTGTCCGCTTTTTCAAATAATTCCGTGAAGTTGGACTCTAGAAACATGCTTTTTCCTACTGTTTGTTGGAATTGGATACACCTATTTTGCCAACGTGAGAGACTGTGTCGTTGCACCGTGTCTAATTCTTTATTAAGTGTAGTCAATGATCATTCTGGAGGAGGAAAACCTTTTGGGGATTTGGCTGAAGTGGATTAGGTTGGGCGGGGGATGGCAACGACACTCTCCCTGCCTCCCGCTTTTACCCTTCCAACAAGGGCTTATGCTCTTCAGGCTTTAATCTGGGGCCAAATTTGGTCACTAATTGTGCCGCTGCGCGGGATGCCAGTGCGCCTGCTTCTGGAAAACTGTAGCCATTGCTTAAACCATATAGGAACGCACCCGCAAACATGTCGCCAGCACCATTGGTATCTACCGCTTGCACTGGGGTGGCCGCGATCTGGTGGCTGGCTTCGCCGTCAAATAGTAAGGCACCTTCGCCTCCTAATGTAATGGCATAGGTTTTGGCAACGGATTTTAATTGTTCTGCTGCTGCTTCAATGGATTCGGCGCCTGTCCAGGTCAGAGCTTCTTCTTTATTGCAGAACAACAGGTCTACGCCGCTGCCCAGCATTTCTGCCAAACCTTCTTTAAAAAAGCTCACCATATTGGGGTCGGAGAAGGTTAGGGCCGTTTTAACACCATTTTGCTCAGCGATTTCGCGGGCCTTGATGGCGGCAGCGCGTCCAGTGGGGGAGGTTACTAAGTAGCCTTCCAGGTACACATAGTCAGATTGAGTGATGGCTTCTGGATGCAGATCCGCTTCTGAAACGAATTCGGAAATGGCCAGATTGGTGTGCATGGTACGCTCAGCATCCGGTGTTATCATAACAATGCATTTTCCGCTGACACCTTCATCTCGCTCAGCATGCAGGTTGGTCTCTACACCGGCGGCCACCAAGTCTTGCACATAAAAATCTCCGGCTGGATCATTAGCTACCTTACAGGAATAGAAGCTTTTTCCACCAAAATGGCTCACCGCAATAATGGTGTTCGCAGCAGAACCACCGCTGGCCATCTTGCCAGCATGGCCAGCTAGGGCTTCATACAACGCTTGTTGCTGATCTTTGTCCACCAGGGTCATCACCCCTTTGTCGATGTTTTGCTGGGCCAAAAACGCATCGTCTATGGCGAATTCCATATCCACTAGGGCGTTGCCGATGGCGTAAACATTATATTTTTTCATCTGTGTACCTGTTAACTGGGGGATTGGCGTGCAAACGCGTATACTACCGCCCTGATTGAAATTATCCAGTCATTCACCCTAACCCTAAGAGCTTGTAGTCTGTGCCAGCAAAGCGTAAAACCTCCGGGGCCAAGAAAAAGAGCCCAGCCAAAGCGCGTAAAAAGACCGCCAAAAAATCACCCAAACGTAACAGTCCTAAAAAAGGCGGGCGAAAGTTTCTGCCCTTGTTCATTAAGCTGGGTTTCGTTGCGGGCCTGATTGGCTTGTTGGGCGTGATGTATTTGGATGCGGTGATTACCAATCACTTTGAAGGCAAGCGCTGGGCGATTCCAGCCAAAGTGTATGCGCGCCCACTGGAGTTGTATGAAGGGTTGGCCATTTCTGAGCAGCAACTGGCCTTCGAGTTGAGTCAACTCAACTATCGACATGTTTTCGATCAACAACCTGAGCCTGGCAGCTTTTCTGCCTCTGGTGGCCGTTACCGTATTCATAGCCGGGGGTTTGATTTTTGGGAAGGGGCCGAGTCGGGTCAATTGGTTGAGCTGGAGTTAAGTCGAGGTCGCATTAGCCAAATGCGAGGTGCGAGCGATGGCATTGCGCGGTTGGAGCCGGCCCTGATTGGCGGCATCTATCCTGCACATAATGAAGATCGCGTGTTGGTAAAACTGGATCAGGTGCCGCAGCAACTGGTTCAGGCATTACTGGCAGTGGAAGATCGTGATTTCTTCGAGCACTTTGGTATTTCCTTTAAAGGTATTGCCCGAGCGCTGTTTACCAACGTGGTGTCTGGTTCGGTTAAGCAAGGGGGAAGCACCTTAACACAGCAATTGGTGAAAAATTTTTATTTAACCAGTGAGCGCTCCCTATCGCGAAAAGCCATTGAGGCGATAATGGCTGTGTTATTGGAGTTTCACTATGACAAACCGGAAATTCTTGAAGCCTATTTGAATGAAGTGTATCTGGGACAGGCCGGTAAAAGGGGTATTCATGGTGTTGGTCTGGCCAGCTTATTTTATTTTGGTCAGCCATTACGTGAACTGAAGACCCATCAAATTGCGTTGTTGGTGGGCATCATAAAAGGCCCCAGTTTGTATGATCCACGTCGGAATCCTGAGCGGACATTAAAGCGTAGAAACCAGGTTTTGCAGATTATGTTGCAGCAAGGCGTGCTCGATCAGCGTGTCTATGATCAAGTGGTGCAGCAACCCTTGTCGGTGATTCGAAAGCCGCTTTATGAAGACGCTCGTTACCCCGCGTTTTTGGATTTAATGAAACGACAATTGCGCCAAGACTATCGTGATGAGGATTTGCGTTCTGAAGGCTTGCGCATTTTTACAACCCTAGACCCATGGTTGCAGGAGCGATTTGAAAAGTCGTTGCAAAGCCGTTTGGATACGTTGCAACAAGCCGGTGGGTTGAACTACGAAGGTGCTGGAATTTTTACTTCAAGCAGCACGGGTGAAGTCTCCGCCGTGGTAGGAGGAAGGTCAGTGCGTTATGAAGGTTTTAATCGCGCCTTGGATGCCTACCGCCCCATTGGCTCACTGGCAAAACCGGCTGTGTATTTGGCTGCGTTGGAGCAGGGTTACCATCTTGCCAGCATCCTACAGGATGAACCTTTGGAATATATTTCCCAAACCGGGGATGTCTGGTCGCCGCAGAACTTTGAACGGGAAAGCCATGGAGAGGTGCCTTTGCTAGTGGCGTTGGCTCACTCCTATAATCAGGCTACCGCTCGGTTGGCGTTGGATGTGGGGATTGAAAACGTTGTTGATGTTATGCAGCGATTGGGCGTCAACAAAAAGCTTCCCCATCTTCCTTCTCTTTCTTTGGGGGCAGTTAGTCTCTCTCCCTATGAAGTGGCGCAAATGTACCAAACCATCGCGGCGGAAGGTTTTGCCACGCCGTTGCGAACGATTCGCTCGGTGCTTACCGCCAGTGGTGACCCATTACAACGTTATGAGCTGGAGATTGAGCAGCGCTTTTCAGCAGCAGATATGTATTTACTTACCCACGCCCTTCAAGAAACTGTGCGATCGGGCACAGGGAAATCTGTTATGCATTGGTTGAACAAAGATTTAAATTTGGCAGGTAAAACTGGCACCAGTGATGAACAGCGCGACAGTTGGTTTGCAGGCTTTAGCGGTAATTATTTAGGTGTCGTTTGGGTGGGCATCGACGACAATAAAAAAACGCCCTTAACCGGCGCAACTGGAGCGTTACCCATATGGGCGCAAACGCTTTCACACCAGCCTTTAGTGGCACTTCAGCCACAACAACCAGAAACTGTACAATGGCACTGGGTTGACCCCCAGCAGCAGGCGAGAACCCCCAGCCATTGTAAGAACAGCCTGCATATTCCCATGAGGGAAGATACGGTGCCAGCGGATAAAGTATCCTGCAATGGAGCCGGTAGAGTTCTAAATGGGTTTAAAAAATGGATTGATTAATTCGAGAGAAATTTATGCGTGCAATTTTGATTTTTTGTTTAACGGTTTTTGCCAGTGCTTGTGCCTATCAACCTGTGCCCAGTGATATGAGTGGTGAGCAATTGGTGGAATCCGAAACTTCTCTTTCTACTGGGGTGGCTGCGGCGGATTTATTGTTGCAGCAAGGTGAACGGGCAAGGATGAAGGGCGACTACCAAACAGCAGCCAGCAACTTGGAGCGCGGTTTGCGATTGGCTCCCAGATCTGCCGCATTGTATTTGGCGCTTGCCAAAACCCGGTTAGCCATGGGTGATGGTCATCGAGCCAAGCAGATGGCGAAGAAAGCTTTATCACTGTTGCCAGCTGAGCCGCGCGGGGAAGAAAGAAGAGTGCAAGCTGAGGCGAGGTTTGTGATTGAGCGGGCAGCAGGCGTTTAGTAAAAGCCCTTTGGTGTTTTCCAAAGGGCTTTTTCGTTACCTTGACTTAAGGATAAGGGTAGGGCAAAGGCGGAATAGCCTGATCCAAATACATTCTTAGTGGTTCGAATGGTGTAGTTTCAATGGGAGCATATTCATCCATTTGGTAGCTAATGGAAATTGAATATTCAGTGTTTCCATCTGGCATAGGTTCTGGTTGAAGGTTTAGAGCAACAGCCTTAGCTCTGGCGTATTCTGTGGCAGGAAACGGAGTAGGCATATAAAAAGTCCCTTCGCCATGCCCTAACCATAGAGCGTTAACCACGAAACCTTCACCCATGCAGCAGGAGGCTCTTGGAGATTGTTGCAAATCCAAAGTTAATGCTTTGCCATCAAATGTGACGGTTTCTGTGTCTGCCAGTTTGTTTTTAGTAATGTCTTCAACTGGACCATTGGCTTCATACATAAATATGTTCTGGCCAAACATGGGGTTGGTAAAGCTCTCACCTTCCATCACGTATAGGCGTACTTGGATAGAATTCCCTGGCTGAATTTCAGGGCTACCTTCTATTTCTACAAGTACTTTATTGAAAACCCAGGCACCTTCCACAACTGCTCGGGACACGAAGCCATCAAACGAAAAATTAGTGGCAGTGAATGTTTTTGCATAGGGAAATTTCATCTCAACACTGGAGATAGTAGGAAATGGGTAAGGGTTGGTATAAGGGTTGCTGTTTAGCGTGGTTGTTATTGTGATTTGAGTGGGTCCATTGAGATCCAGGTTTTGATAAAGAGGCTGATAATTCCAAGCCGGAAAATTCACTTGATAAGTTGATGTTTGTGCTTGAGTAAATTGCGTGGTTATCAGTAATGATAAAAAAAGAACGGTTCTAAAGAGCGAAACCATTGTTGTCTCCTATAAATATACTGCCAGACATTGGCGATCCTAATTTCCATGTCGTGAGGCTCAATAAAGCGATCACGTTAGGGAGTTAAGGTTAGTAAGCCGTTGATGTCAAAACGATAGTGAGACCTTGTTTTCAAAAATCGAATTTTCTATTTGTTAGTTGGCTTTTTGTGAGAGGGTTTGTGTTGAATATGTCTATATTTGCAGCCTTGTATACCCCTAATCCCCTTTGCTTGAAAATGCTGCTGGATCAGTGATAATGAGCTGCCATTTTTGCTGCTATGGCGCCCTTGGAATAAGTAATTACTAACCTATGAGTCAGCCCTCCACTTACGCCACTTTGAACAGCTCGCGCCTGGTTCGATTGCTGTTTGAGCTATCGTTGACCGATAGTAAGGCTTCTCAACAGAATTTTGGCGAGAGATTGGGCAGTTTAATTGACTTCTCCAACTCTATTATTTTGTCGGCGGCGCACGGCCAGCTTAAGGGTGTAGATTTTGAACATTACACCCCAAGTGCAGAAAAGGCCAAGCAGGAGTTTTTAAAGGTGCGGGCCACCATGGTGGAGGCGATAATTAAGAGCACCACATTGGGTAGCGAAAACAACCGAATTATTTTGCCAACGCCCTCCAATAAATCGCCCAAGGAATTGAAAGAATACGATTCTTATCTACGCTTTTATGTTTCGCACCAGCGACATATGGCGTTCAAAGTGGAATATCTGCGCTTAATGATGCGGGATGAGGTGTCGGGCTTCTCCCCCAAGCTGACTCAGTTATCTGTGTTGGATACGGCTTTAGATAATGCGCTGGTAAGTCACTCCCGTCGTTTTTTTAGTGCATTGCCAAAATTGATGGAAAAGCGTTTTATCCATTTAAGAGACGAATACTTTAATGACCCTCAACCGGATTCCGAACAGGCGGACGTTTGGTATGTCGAAGGCGGTTGGTTAAATCAGTTTTTAAAAGAATTGCAAAGTTTGCTGTTGGCCGAATTAGAGGTGCGTTTGCAACCGGTATTGGGTCTATTAGAAGCATTAAATCAAGAGGAAATCACAGCTCAATGACAAGAATATTTTTCACTACAGCTTTTTTGTTGGGTGCGATCGTTGTGGCCTGGATGGCTTTGGATTTTGTGGGCTCCGATACACTGGCATTGATGGTTACCTTGGTTATCGGGGCTGTTTATATCATCGGGTTTATTGAGCAGTTGCAGTATCGGCAAGTCACGGCCACATTAAAGCAAGCGTTAGATGGCGTTGGTGGCCAAGTGGATAACTTGGATCAGTGGCTAAACCGTTTGCATGACTCGTTACAGAATAGTGTTCGCAGCCGAATAGAGGGTGAGCGGGTAGCCTTGCCTTCGCCGGTGCTAACGCCTTATTTGGTCGGCTTGCTGGTGATGTTGGGTTTGATGGGTACATTCGTGGGTATGGTGATTACCTTAAAAGGCGCTGTTATTGCTTTGGAAGGAACCACCGAACTGCAGGCTATTCGTGAAGGTCTTACAGCGCCTATCGGTGGGTTGGGTTTGGCGTTTGGCACTTCAGTGGCCGGTGTCGCGGCATCCGCTATGTTAGGTTTGATTTCTACGATTAGCCGCCGTGAGCGAATGTTCGAAACCAGTCGTTTGGATGCAAAAATTGCAACGGCATTTCGTGCTTTTTCTTTGGTTCACAATCGTCAGGAAACCTATAAAGCGTTGCAAGCTCAATCACAGGCTTTACCTCAAGTGGCTGAGCGCTTGCAGGCCATGTCGTTGCAATTGGAAACCATGGGAACACAACTTTCCAATAATTTGAGCGCTAATCAGCAGGCATTCCACCAGGCGGTAGAGGAACGTTACACCCAGTTGGCCGATACCGTGGGAGATGCGCTAAAAGCCAGCTTGGAGAAAAGTGGTCAGTTGGTAGTAGAGGGTGTGCAGCCAGTTGTGAAAGCCACTTTGCAAGCAATTGCTGATGAAACCAAGCAAACCCACCGGCAGTTAAGTGACACCGCCGAGCAACAATTGCAAACGATTGGCGAGCAAACGCAACGTGCTAACGAGCAGCTGCTGCAGCAGCTCGAACAAGCTGAGGCTAAGCGTCATGTGCAACAACAAACAGTCGAGAATGCCAAGTTAGACCAATGGCAATCCATTCTACAAAAGCAACAAAGTGGCTTGTTTGAAAGGGTGGATGGCCTGTCGAAAAACTGGGTGGATCAGCTAAGTCAATCTGTGCTGCAGCAGGCTGAAAGCGCGCAGTCTGTGAGTCAGGAATTTAGATCTGTTGCCCAATCCATTCTTGATCGTTTAACAGAAGAGAGTCGACAATCTACGCAGCAGCAGAATGCTCTTTTGGATCAACTGCAACAGTCTGCTGCCAGTATTTCGCAGAATGCTGAAAATTCTGCTGAAAAGTCCATCGAGAAAATTCAGCAATTAATGACTGCATCAGAAGCTTTGGTAGAAGCGAGAATTCAAGGTGAGAAGGTCTGGTTAGAGCAGCAACAAGCTTCTGCTAATCAAATAGCCCAGTCTTTGCAAGATGCCTTGGCGCAATTGATGCAACAGGAGCAGGCGCGAGGTGATGCAGCGGTTGATCGTTTGGCTCAGTTGGAAGCTAAGGTGGCCGAGCATTTATCCAGCTTGGGGCAATCCTTAGAGCAACCCA
>JBFKSL010000053.1:0-12954 GCA_041626995.1 Ketobacter sp.
ACGAAAATTTTGCTCAATCTTCCAAATATGGCGGAATTATAGCGCCGCAATCTTTTACCGTGGCTATGGATTATGGCCATGGATGTCATCCTTCTTGTGTAGGAAAAATTCCTGGATCACATTTGATTTTTGGTGGTGAGGAGTGGTGGTTTTATGGAACACCTATCCGACCAGGTGACAAACTGACTCAACAAAGACGCTTTGATGGGTATGATGTGGCAGACACAAAGTTTGCCGGGCCAACCGTATTCACTCGTGGTGATACTGTGCATCGCAATCAACACGGAGGGTTGGTTGCAAAAGAGAGAGCTACCGCAATTCGTTATCTGATTGATGAAGCAAAAAAGCGCGGTATGTATGATAAAGAGAAGCGTGCCCCTAAAAAATGGAATGCGCAAGAGCTGGAAGAAGTTAACAAGTTACGAATGGAATGGATTCTTTCCAATCGAGAAGGTATTTCACCGCAATATGGTGATGTTAAGATCGGCGACAAGCTGCCGCGCCGAGTAATCGGCCCGCATTCAGTAGTTACATTTGCACTGGAGTGCCGTGCTCATCGTCAAAATATTTGGGGCACTTGGCGTTGGAATGTACCGGAAGGAGTGCATGATCCCGCGACTGAAGATGCTGGTTTTTCCGAGAAAATGTCTTATGATTTTGAAGCTAGAAAAATCGATCCACGTATGGCTGATGGTCTGTTCCATGGCCCTTCGAGCGGCCATATAAATTCTGATAAAGCAGAAGATATTGGAATGGGTGGGGCGTATGGCTATGGAGCTTCAATGAATGCCTGGTTTGTGGACTACGTTTCCTATTGGGCTGGGCACAATGGATTTATCTGGCATTCCAAGTCTCAGTTTCGAAGCCCTGCATTCGAAGGTGATATCACTTTTCTGGACGGTGAAGTAATCGATAAAATTGATGTCTCTCCCTATGGAATGCCTGTGGTGCAAGTAAAAGTGAAGCAGAGCACTCAAGATGGGGATGTGATCTTAACTGGCATTGCTGAAGTTGAATTACCTTACTAATAATTAATTCATATTAAAACAGAAGCAAGGTAAATTTCATGAGCGAAACTTTTCATCATAAGAAAAGGGCTTTTATTGACGACTCATCCGTTTCACTGGTGCGTGGAATTCCATTAAGTGAAGAACCTGGTATAGGAGCTCTCACTATACCAGGCTTTCTAAAGGAAGTATGCCAGCACTATAGTAGTAGTGAAGCAGTGGTGATACATACAAACAGTGGTGTTGTGCGCTGGAGCTACAATGATTTATGGCTCCAATCCATCAAAGTGGCTAAAGCCCTAATCGCTGCCGGTGTCGGAAAGGATAGTCGAGTTGGTATTTTAATGACTAATCGGCCTGAATATCTTTCTGTATTGTTTGGTACTGCGTTAGCAGGAGGCGTGTCGGTTGCGTTAAGTACATTTTCAACGCCAGATGAATTAGAGTATTTGCTTTCTGCTTCCTCTGTTTCTGTTTTGGTTTTCGAAGACCAAGTACTGAAAAAGAACTTCGCATCAATGATCGCTGGTTTTGATTCAGGTATTACGAAGAGCAAAATACGGAGTCTCAACTCTTTGAAGTTCCCGTTTTTGCAAAAATTGATTGTAATGCATGGTATCACCCGTTCACCTGATGCAGATTACTCTCGCTTAGAAATTGACGCATTTGAACCGTGGGAGCATTTTGTACAAAGCGGAGAATGCGTTTCTAACGCAGTTGTCGAATCACGAGCTGAAACTGTAACACCTGGAGATTCAGGTGGAATATTTTTCTCATCAGGCACTACTAGTCTGCCCAAAGGGGTTTTGCATTCCCAACAGGCCTTTGCTATTCAGTGGTGGCGTTGGCCTAGAGTAATGGCTGTAAAAGAGCCCGCACGTGCTTGGACTGGAAACGGTTTTTTCTGGTCAGGCAATATATCCATGATTGTTGGTGTAGCTTTGGCTACTGGCGGCGCTATCGTATTGCAGCCGCTGTTTGAAGCGCAGCAGGCAGTGAAACTTATTGAAGCCGAAAAGATAAGCTATTTAAATGGCCGGCCCCATCAGTGGGCACGTATGCAAGCTGTTCCAGGGTATGGGGAGGCTGATCTAAGCAGCCTAAAATACATCACTCGTGGTGAGCTCATGATGGATCACCATACGGTGGATACAGATTGGAAACTTCCCATGTCTTTCGGCACTACCGAAACCATGACGATTAATACTTCTTTTGATTCAGAGACACCAGAAGATGACTACGCTGAAAGTGCTGGTGTGCCTTTGCCTGGGAACTTGCTTAAAATAATTGATCCTGAGACTCGCTCGATAGTACCAGTTGGGAGTAGGGGGGAGATTTGCATTAAAGGTCCGACCTTGATGCTAGGCTATCTTGGCAAAACGTTGGAAGAATGCTTTGATAATGATGGCTATTATTGTACAGGTGATGGTGGCTACGTAGACAGTTTTGGCCGTTTATATTGGGAGGGAAGACTTAACGATATCATTAAAACTGGAGGGGCAAATGTTTCACCAGAAGAAGTGGATTCCGTAGTTGCAAAATTTCCCGGCGTTAAACGTACTCAAACTGTTGGTGTAGAACACCAAACCTTAGGAGAAATAGTAGTATCCTGTATTGTTCCAGTGGATGGTCAAACTATAGATGAGAAAGAACTACTTGAATTTTTAAAGCAAAAGTTAGCCAGCTTTAAATTACCCCGAAAAATTTTGATCTTCACAGAGACGGAATTTCCATTAACTGGAAACGAAAAAGCGAAAACAAAAGAAATTCGCAGTAAGGCAACTAAATTCATAAAGGAAGAGGAGGTGGGCGTGGTGTAGGTTTTCTAAACCTTTCCACTATCTTCATGTTTCTGTTTTAAAATCTCCCTCTCAAGCTGGGTTAGTAAATCAACAACCTCCTCACTGGCTTTTTCCATTTCCTGTAAGGCGAGCAACCCTTTCTCTGTTTCGCCAGCATTGACATAATTAAGCGCTTCGATTCCACTCTGATGTACTCTTTTATGAGGGCCTTCTAAATCAATATATGCACGTAATTTACTGAAGTACTGGCAACCATCTCCTTCGTAGTACCATTTACCTAGTCGACATTTATGATGATCTGCAAAATCATCAGAGGTTTTATCATTCAACCCCCAATAAGTTTGATATACATCCGCTTTCCATACAACATGATCCAGTTTAACCGTTTGAATAAAACCTTGTTCTGCCGCATTAGCAACAGCCCTAGACATAGTGTTTGCTACTTTAACGAACTCATCTACCGCTTTTAAAACTTCACCATTGGTGCTGGATAAGACCATGCTGGTCTGATTTGCATTTTGAATTTGCTCGGCCACATGACGAGTTTGTTTACCTATTGTTGAAACTAAACTCGTAATTTCTGATGAAGCAAGGGCCGATTTTCCGGCTAAATTACGTACCTCGTCTGCCACTACAGCAAAACCCCGACCATGCTCTCCTGCACGGGCTGCTTCAATTGCTGCGTTAAGTGCTAACAAGTTGGTTTGATCTGAGATCTCTTTGATTTGTATAACAAAGCTTTCAATTTTTTCACCCACTTCTGAAAGGGAAGTGACTTCGTTGATAGCGGCTTTCATTTGATCATCGATGACCGTAAGAGAGTCGGCTACTTCCTGAAGAATATTTTTAATATGGTCATAATCGGTGCTGGATTCATTAAGATTTTCTCTTTGGATTCGAGTACCTGTAGCGCATTCGGCGAGGGTTTGACGAATGCCATGCAACATATGCATATTATTGAGCAAAAGGTCTCTTAAACGTACCTCGACATCCATCTGGTTTTCAGCATAGTCCCTCTGCATATTCGCAACAATCTTCACCTTTTTGGATAAAACATGCTCGAAATTCAAGTGACTCAACTGCTGTTCCAAATGATCGATCTCACTGTTTTTCACTATTTGTGAACGACCAATGCCTAACCATGAATGCCAAAATGCCATATATATTCTGCCTTTAAAGTAACAACAGTGGGCTTTAACTACTAGTATAGCTAATAACCTAAATTGAATATGGGCTTTTGTTTTGGTGGTTTTTCCTATATTACTTAGTTGGCGAGATTGAGTCTGATGGCTAAATTATTTTGGATAGGCTTAGCTACTATAACGCACGCGCAATGCCTTTTTATCAGGCTTACCTACAGCGGTGAGAGGAATAGATCCAACGAACAATACCGTTTTAGGAGCTTGAAAGGAGCCTTTTTTATCAGCTACCAGATCTATTAAATATTGCTCCGTAACAGTTTGACCTTCACGTAAAACCACAATTGCTGTAATCGCTTCGCCCCATTTAGGGTGTGGAACACCTATCACGGCTACTTGAGAAATAGAAGGATGTTCAGAAATGATATCTTCAATTTCTCGTGGGTAGACGTTGAATCCGCCAGTAACAATCATGTCTTTAGTTCGATCAATAATACGAAGGAAACCATCCGCATCCTGCACGGCTACATCACCACTGTGTAACCAATTTTCTGCCAACGTTTCTTTTGTTAACGTGGGGCTATCCCGATAACCGTTCATTACCAACGGGCCGCGAATACAAATTTCACCTGGTTCACCTATAGGTACTGGCTTATTTTCATTATCAAGAAGCTCCACGTACAACCAGGGCACAGGTCTGCCACAACTAGCTAACCTTTCAAGATTGTTAATATCATGCTCATGTTTGCGTAAAATAGTTACTGCCATAGGCGCCTCTGCCTGACCATAAAATTGCATAAACACTGGGCCAATTCGCTCAATTGCTTCTTTTAATCTGGATGGTGAAATTGCAGAGGCACCATAGAATACAGTCTCCAAACTGGAAAGTTCATATTCGTCAAAACGAGGGTGATCTAATAGCGCATATATCATGGCGGGAACCAGAAATACGCAATTGATTTTTTGTTGTTGAATGGTTTGCATCACCTCTTCTGGATTGAATGCAGGTAACACCAGCATGGTTCCACCTTTTAGTAAAGTAGGTAAGAACATGGCTGCGCCAGCATGACTTAAAGGCGTGCAGGATAAAAATCGAATTGGAGAAGGCCATTCCCACTCGGCCATCATGATTGATATTGTGGCTAATCCTGTGCGTTGTACGCTGGCCAATGCTTTTGGTTTGCCAGTAGTGCCACCGGAATAACCTAGTCGTAAAATATCATCACCATTTACTCTTGGTGCGACTAACTTTTGTGGTTCAAATGTTTTAGCAATCTTAATTAGATCATCGGCAATTGGGCTTTCGCCAAACGAGAGTAACCGTAAGCCAGGTACGTTTTCTGCTATTTGAGCAGCTCTATCGGAATAATATTCAGCATCAAAAATAAGCACTTCAAGACTAGAATTCGTAACCACATGCATATGATCACTTAAACTACCCATCGGATGCATGGGGACGTATATGGCGGCTGTAATTTGTATTGCGTTAGCAACCAGTAATACTTCTGGCTTATTTGATGAAATCAACCCAACCCTGGATCCTCGCCCTATACCAAGATTTAGTAACGTTTGGCAATATTGGCTGGTGTAATCTCGAACATCACCCACAGTTAAGTTTTCACCATTCAAAATATTTAACAGCGGTCGAAGTGGGTCTTGGTTTAAGGCATTAACAAGCAAATCCGGCGTATACAACGGGTGGTGTAACAAATCCATGTTTGTCTCCTATTAAAGCCTGTAAAATTTGTAAAATCGGGTTTTATTTTACAGCCTTAGTGGCAGGCAAAACAGAATTAAAAATGTCTGCTGTATAAAATTTCAAACAACAAAAATGAAACTTCTGAACGAAGGTCCTGACCCTGATATGGCCCATAGGCCACATCGTTAGGATTACAGTTATTGCCGAGTTTTGCTTCGCATGGAGGATAGTGAGATTTTGAACTCATATACCCAATTGAAAAATCAATAGAGTTTTTGCTCTCAAATTCGTAAGCTAGTCCTGCTGAATAGAGAATGCCATCATTCAAGGGGATAAAGGCGTTTGGTTCGCCATCAGGAACCGCAGATGGTCGATCTTCATATCCAAATCTTAACGCCAACCGATCACTATATTGATATTCTATTCCCATTCCCCAGTAGGTAGTATCTTGCAGACCTAGTTGATAGCGAACACCATCTGGCTCAATTCCGTTTTGCCCCCGAAATAAAAGTTTATCCGCAATACTGCCCAGCATTAAAAACGCAATTTCCCTATCCAGGTTAATTTGAATATCACTAAATACTGACCAGTCTGTCCATCTTACATCAAAGTTGTATTTCAGCTTTGGTGTTAATTGAATGCTAATTCCGGCGTTAACTCGTTGCGGAAGCTCATACAGTATATTTACTTTGCCTCCGTTCTCTTGTGCTAATGTGTCTGCAACACCTGGAAGTGGTAATCCCAAAGCGCCGGTTAAGTCCTGAAAAGTTGGCCAAAGGCTTCCATTCATGTTGTCTAACAGTACCTGTTTGAAAAAAGGGTCAATTGGAAATTCCCATTCACCATCGAGATCATTTTTAACGGCCGAGTTATAGGATAATCCAACGGTTAACCAAGGTTGGGGGCTCCACAGCAATCCAATATTATAGCTAAACACTAAAGGTGTATCCGCCTCCAGCTTGAAGTCGCCATAGACCGTATAGGGGCTGACGATATGGCAAAGATTTAGATCCGGTGTGCCTGTGGGTTCGCCATTTTCATCACAGAAATTCGCTTGAAACCAAGGGTGACCATACTGCCATAGAAGTAGGTGTGGCTCACGCGCTGGTAAGTCCAATCCCATCCCTGCGTAACTAAAATTAAGTGCAAAACCCACTTGGAATTCATCGGTAATTTCAATACCAATAGACGGTGAAAAATAGGTTAAAAGCGTAAAAGCACCACGCTTTTGAAAAAATCGCCCAGGATCGTCTTCGGCACGATTATATCCACTCATCATGGGAGCGTAGACATTGGTGGCAAATGTCCAGTTACTGCCTGGTGGTCGATATGAGGCGCCTCCCATAGGGCCACCAGCAAAGGGCAAGTCCACCATTCCACCGGGAAGCATAACCGTAGGGCCTTCCACCTTGCTGGTGGAATTGCGTGCCTCATCGTAATAGTAATTTTGTGCTTCGGGAGGGATCTCTCCATTGGATCCGGGATATTGATATTCGACTAATTGATCAATCAGTCCTTGCTGGTATTCGCCATAATCGCCAAGTTCGTAGTTTGTTTCAAAAATTCCATATACAAACTTTAGATGCATTTGGCGACCTTTGAGCCTGGTCAACCCAGCTGGATTAAAGTGAATGGAGTCGATACCTGGTGGGTCTGCAGTTACGGCATGCCCCAGTGCCAGCGCTTTAGGATTTCCGATTGTCAGATTATCCGTGAAAGAAGCGTGCAGTGATTGTGTTGTAACAACAATCAAAGCTGCGAAGATTATTGCTAAACTGCGGGCAGAGCTGTCCCAGTCACGTTCTACTTTGCGTGTACAGTTCATAAGTTGCCGACTTTTTATTTGTTATGTAGTGTCTAGATGTTTTGGTAATTTAAAATCTAACCTATCGGATGTGCATATGAAATGCTCCAGCAGGACATTAGAATTGTCTGGACAACCCGAAGATCTTTAAATTATTAGAGAGGGTGGAGTTTTGATGTATTGGTATAACGTATTGAATTGTTGAGCAGAAATTTAGGAATCTTCGTTCGGATAGACTACAGGTGAAATGACCGTACGATTCAATATAACTGCCAGTTTTTCTACTGGAATGGGATCTTTTTGTTTTAACCACCAAGCAAGTAATTCTATGGTACCGCTAGTTACCAAAATAACCCCTACTTCAGCAGGAAGCCACTTATTGGTACTTTTCCAGGAGGCAGCGACTTTTAATGATAAGCGAATAAATTCATCCCTAAGAACATTAGCTGCGCCACCTGTCAGAAGGGTGGACCATAACGCGCGATGTTCGGCAACATAACCACACATAGCCAATGTTGCGTCATGGGTATCAGCCGTTCCTAACACGGGTAAGGCAAGTTCAATAAGATGCTTTATCTCGTCTGTGGCAATTTCGTTGAGCAGCGCTTCTTTACTGGGGTGATGACGGAAAAAAGTGGTGTAACCAATTGACGCCTGGGAAGCAATTTCTCTTACGGTTATTTGATCAATTGGTTTTTTATCCAGAAGTTTTAAAAAAGCTTTACGAATGGCCGCCCGAGTTTGATGAACACGGGCGTCTTTAGCGGTGGAGTAATCTGCCCGATAAATTTTACCTTGCGCCATCTAATACTCCACCCACTACTTCTAATATAAATTTAGTCTTCTGGTGCCAGTTCTAGCGATAATCCATCCATAGAATCTGTAACACGAATTTGACACGACAAGCGAGAAACACCTTCTTTACGGTGTAAAGAACCGTCCAATAACATGTCTTCATCTTCACTAACGGGCGGAAGTTTATCTGTGAAACTTGGCTCTACATAAATATGGCACGTTGCACAGGAGCAACAACCACCACATATAGCCTCTAATTCATTAAACCCGTTATCCCGAATGACTTCCATCAGGGTTTGATTCAGTTCAGCGTCAACGACTTGCTTTTCGCCTTCACGGGACGTTATCGTTATTTGGGGCATAATACTACTCTCTTAAGATACTGGAGTGAATTCTATGTGTAGATCTTTTAGGGCTCGAAGCGTATAAATCGGCTCATAGTTAAATCGGCGTTCACCTTCTTTACCATGATGTTCTTCAGATAACCTAATATCCGCCATTCGATCTAAAATCCGATTCAAACTTATTGTCACTTCTGCTTTTGCTAAGGGCGCGCCCGCACAAGTATGTTTACCGCGGCCAAAGCCCAGGTGCTTACGAGCATTAGGGCGGTTTAGAATGATCTGTTCAGGCGCTTCAAATTCACGAGGGTCTCTATTGCAGGCTCCGTAAAGCAGTGCAACGTGGGTACCTGCTTTGATTTCAACACCGGCTACTGTTGTTGTTTTTGTCGCGAGACGATGAGCGCATTTTACTGCACCTTCATAGCGAACAACTTCTTCAATAAAGGAAGGAATCAGCGAACGATCATTACGAACTTGCTCTTGCAGCTCTGGATTTTCACAAAAAACTCTTAAACATGCGCCCAGCAATCGAGCTGTTGTGTCCTGACCAGCACCAAAAAGAAATGCAGAAATCCAAACTAAATCGCCTAATTCTGGCGCGGAGCCATCTGGAAATTTGGCTTGTGCAAATTGACTTAAAATATCGCCTTTTGGCTCTTCCATGCGATCAGAAATATATTGGCCAAAATATTCGAACAAGAAGGTCATACCGAGTACTTGTGAATCTTCATAACTTACATCATCAGCTACTGCACCAGGAGGTGGACCAAGCTTTTCACAGAATGTTATGCGGTCTTCATCAGGAATGCCAAGAAGGTCGGCGATTACTAATGTAGCAAATGGCGTGGCGTAATCAGCAATTAAATTGCATTTTCCTTGATCAACAAAATCATTTAACAGCTTATCCGTGAGTTTTTCCATAAACTCTTCGTTGGCCTTTAGGCGTGTAGGCGTGAACAGGCTCATCATCAAGGAACGATGTTTGTTGTGTTCCTCACCATCTTTACAAACCACCAGGCCGTTTGCGATCAGTTCGTCACGGTGTTCATTCAGTTGCTCGGTAATATCATCCCCTTCAGGCTCAAATGGAAGCTCTGGGTTTGGTCCAGTTGCTGCGTTACCAGAAGAAAATATTACGGGATCATTTAGGATTTCGATTGCCTCTTTGTAGCCTGTTACTGCCAACGCATTATTTCGCGTGGGTAGGGGAGTAATGGGTCCTTGGCTACGCAGGTATTCGAAAAAAGGGTAGGGGTTTTCCACCAAACTTGTGTCGGTGTAAAAATCTAGGGTTGAAAAATCTGTCATAACTCCCTCTCTCTAATTTCTTTTTGTTCGAATGTTAGTTACCAGCAACGGCTTGTTTTTACGTAGAACTTGAGTTAGCTCATAAACTGGACAGGCGTTTTTTGTGAAACACTGTGGTTCATATTAAATCCAGCGCAAAAAATGTCAATACTCGTTGTAAGATTGTTTTAGTTATCCAATAGGGAATTGATGGAATCCACAAGTTGCAGAGGATGATCTACCATTAGATGGTGGCCAGCATTAGGAATTATGACTAATTTCCCAGGCCGAGCGAGACAATCAAGAACACGTTGAGGTTTGTTGTTCTTATTTAAGAAACTGTTTTCACCATATATCAGATCAACTTTGCATGTTACCGATCCCAAAATTTCTGGGTCTTCAATTTCTGCTGAATTTATGACATTGGGATCGGATTTCCAATGCCATCCATGTTCACCATTAATACACGAATGAAAACCAATATAATGCACCAGTGCTGGAATATAATTAGGTTGTGGCGGCATCAATTTAAATCGGGTCATGCACTCTTCGCGGCTTGAACTAAACTTGTGAGCACCTTTGGGGTTTAACTTTCGAATTGGCGGTTCTGGCGGTAGCCATATATTGGAGTCAACAACAATCCCTCGGTTGAAAAGTTTGGGTGCTAACGCCATGGCACGCAACGATTGCGCACCGCCATAACTATGCCCAATAAGGCAAATCTCATTAGGACAGTTTAGTTCGACGAAATCAATAATAGCCTGAGCGAAACAGTTCTCATCGTACTTGTCCGGCGCTTTACTATTACCAAAACCCGGCATATCAAGCGCATATATGCGATAGCGATCAATGAAGTAAGGGGCTAAGTAACTCCACCAATAGGCGTGAGCGCCAAATCCGTGCACAAAAATCAGCGTAGGTAAATCGTCCCGCTCATGATTCCACGCAAGTGCATGTATTTCTCTAGCACCGCATACTGTGATTATCGACTCCCCTGGTTGATTGATATTGTGTAAAAACCAGTTAGGGGAATCTTTATGAGGTTGAAATTTACTACCAAAAATCATACAAAATCTTAGAAATGCTTACTGTATCCAAGCTCAAAAAGAAGCACTTCTACCTTGCTCTTAATATCCTGACCCATATACACCGGGTACACCACATTAAAGGAATTACAGGCGTTACCAAGGTTCGCCGTACAAGCTGGGAAATGGGATTTAGAAATCAAGTAGCCAACGGAAAAATCAATGTGGCTACCCGACTCTAGATCCATTCCAATGCCAAAAGAATACAAATCTGCATCATTCATGGGAATGAAAGCATTGGGCGCATCTTCAGGAACTGCAGAAGGACGGTTTTCGTAACCGGCTCGTAATACCAAGTGATCATTCCATTGATATTCTGTACCCATACCCCAATAACTCACGTCTTGTAATCCGAGTTTGTATGCAACTGAATTGGGGCTTACACCATTGGCTCCGCCAGTGCCAACCATATCCGCAAGTGACCCCCACATGAGCAATGGAACATCCTCACCAAAATCCAGATTAATATCGCTGAATGCAGACCATTCTGTCCATCGATAATCCACGTTTACTTTCCAATTTGGGGTTAGCTGAATACTCATTCCCACATTCCAGCGCTGTGGAACTTGATAGGAAACTGTTAATGGGCCTTCTGCTGTCTCCGCAATTTCTTCTGCGGTTGGCAGCGGGATACCTAAAGCACCAGTAAGATTAACAATTTCCTCCCACCCTGGGCTGCTTTGTAAATTTATTAGAAACGTTTTGAAAGGATCCATAATCGGCCAGTAGAAATCTCCATCCATCTCTACGTCAACGGCAGAGTTGTAGGATAAGCCTAAGGTCAACCACGGTTGCGGGCTCCACAGAATCCCTAAGTTGTACCCAAGTACTATATTCTGGTCTACTTCAAAATTAAGCTCGGCATACTGAGTAAAAGGAGGAACCGGTAAGCAAATATCTATTCGAGTGCCAGTTAATTCATTGCTTTCCTTAGGTGTTTCATCTGGGTTACAAAATTCAGTGTATATATCAGGGGAACCTAACATAAATATAGCTTCGTTAGGCTCACGGATTGGCAGCTGCATGCCCATGCCAGAGTAATTGAAATTAACTGAGACTCCAATTGAAAGCTCGTCTGATACCTCGTAAGCAATGGTAGGGGAGAAATAGGTGATGAGAGTGAACGCAACACGTTGCTGTGCGAATCGACCCGGATCATCATCGGATCGATGAAAGCCGTTCATTAGAGGTGAATAAACATTAGTGGCGAATGTAAATGGGCTACCTGGGGGACTATAACTTGCACCGCCGGCAACCCCCGCGCCAATCGGCAAATCGACCATCCCACCTGGCAACATTATGGTAGGGCCACCTTCAGATTCACTTTTCGTATTAAGTGCTTCGTTGTAAGTGAATTCTTCCCAAGGCGGCTTTTCATAACCGCGAGCTTCGAAACCGTCTACTGGATTTTCGTATTCATTGCGCCAAAATTCGAGAATTTCTTTCATCTCGGCGCCGTAATCACCAAATTCATACTCAGTTGAAAAGACTCCTGCAATACCTTTAATGAACATCTGCCGCCCCTTAAGCCGGGTAAGCCCAGCAGGGTTAAAATGAATAGAATCGATATCAGGAGGATCAGCAGTAACAGCGTGGCCTAACGCCAGAGCCTTAGGGTTTCCAATAGTAATACTATCAGTAAAGGAGGCGTACGCTAGCTGACTAGTGAAGGTAATTAAAATAATTCCAAAACTACAGAGGTTTCTTAGCTGAACGCTAAGTTTCCCCCATTTAGGATTGCGTTGGGTAATCATAATATTTCTAATTTTTCTTATTTTATTTAGGTCGATTAAACAAATGGGGAATAACGATTCCGCATCGATGTTTAGCCTTTGATACAGATCAATCTATCGGAATGGCTGTGGCCGCGCAATACAAATTTGACGCACAATGCAACCACTTTGCTGGATTTAAGCAATGGCATTTTTATTGGCACTTTTTTTGAATTAACTTTTTGTTCGATATATAGAATGCATGTATTTTGTATTCACT
>JBFKSL010000054.1:0-12950 GCA_041626995.1 Ketobacter sp.
GAATTTTAATTATCACATTTCCATTGGGTTTTAGTACTCTGCTAATTTCTCTTAAGGCAACCTCTGGGTTTTGAATGTGCTCTAAAACATCTAATGCTAAAATTGTATCTACTGAGTTGTTGGGGAATGGAAGTTTTTCTGCGTTAGCATATATTTCCGGTTTGCTGTAATACATTGTAGAGGCTGTTGGCAGGTAATCCAATCCGATGTATCGGCAGGAGGCTGGAGAGTGTTTCTTCACCCATTTATCAGCGCAGCCGATGTCAAGCAGCGTGATGTTGTCCGGTAGATTTTTTATTAGGTTGATCAGCTTTTTAGGCGTGCTAGAAAACCACTGTGGGTGTATTGGAAGCTTAATTACTGGCCGAAAGAACTTTATTACTTGAGCTATCTTTTTGGTGTTCATATGTGTGGTTTGATCAGGCCTGAATGAAGGTCTTGGGTCCGAGGGGGGCGCTCGCACTTCGCGAAGTGAGCTTTCTCTAATTTAGCTAAGCTATAACAAGTTTAGCTATAGAATCAGCAACTTCCATAACTTTTTCTATATTTCTTGCATAGATCAGCTAGTATTTGATTAATCGTAACTTCTAATGGCGCTATTTAAGTATGGTATCCACAATAAATCCGACAATTGCAGTAATCGGCCTCGGCTATGTAGGTCTTCCTCTGGCGGTAGAGTTCGGAAAGCAATTCCAAACTGTCGGCTTTGATATAAAAATACAGAGAGTCAGCGAGCTCAAGAATTGCATCGATAGCACTTTGGAGTTAACGGGTGAAGAGTTGTCATTAGCTAGTAATCTTACCTATACCCACCAGATTGAAGATTTGCAAAGTGCCAACGTTTATATAGTGACGGTTCCCACACCAATTGATCGATACAGGAAGCCTGATTTAAGCGCTTTGCTCGCATCTTGCAAGGTTGTAGCTAAGGTCCTGGGTAGGGGGGATATCGTAATCTTTGAGTCCACGGTCTATCCAGGCTGTACTGAAGAGGTTTGCGTGCCGTTAATTGAGAGGATAACCGGCTTAGCCTTTAACAAAGATTTCTATGCTGGCTATAGCCCTGAGCGAATTAATCCTGGAGACAAAGAGCACAGAGTGACCAATATCACTAAGGTCACATCCGGTTCCACTCCTGAAGCGGCAGAGTTTGTCGATCAGTTGTATCAAAAGATTGTCACAGTCGGAACTCACAAAACAAGTAGCATACGCGTAGCCGAAGCGGCCAAGGTTATTGAGAATACCCAAAGGGATCTCAATATTGCTTTGGTAAATGAATTGGCGCTTATATTTAATAAGCTTGGTATTGATACTGAAGAAGTCTTATTGGCTGCAGGAACTAAGTGGAACTTTTTACCCTTCCGTCCTGGCCTGGTAGGGGGGCACTGTATTAGCGTAGATCCATATTATCTTACTCATAAGGCGCAGGAGATCGGCTATCAGCCAGAGGTCATTCTTAGTGGGCGGCGTATTAATGATAATATGGGTATGTATGTTGCGGAGTCTGTGGTTAAGCTGATGACGCATAAGAGGATTCATGTGGTGGATTCGCGCATCTTGTTGATGGGGCTGACCTTCAAAGAAGATTGTCCTGACCTTAGAAACACTCGTGTTATTGATATTATTGCAGAATTACAAGCGTATAACGCAGTTGTAGATATTTATGATCCCTGGGTGGTGCCGCTTGAGGCGAAAGAGGAATATGAAATTGATATGATTTCGAAGCCTGAAATGGGGCGGTACGATGCTATTGTTATCTGTGTTGGGCACAAAGCATTCAAAGACATGGGGGCGAAGGCGGTTCGTGCTTTCGGAAAATCTGAGTCTATTATTTATGATGTAAAGCATATACTTCCAAAGAATTTAGTAGATGGGCGGCTTTGATTCACCGAACCCTCATCGACAAATCCACCGCCCGACAATGCTTCGTCAGCCCCCCAATAGAAATATAATCAACCCCAGTCTCAGCAATAACCCGCAATGTAGCATCTGTAATTCCTCCTGATGCCTCCAGCTTCGCCTTACCCCCAGTCAAAGTCACAGCTTCCCGCATTGCCTCAACCGAAAAATCATCCAACATAATAATATCAGCCCCAGCATCCAGCGCTTCCCGCAACTCATCCATAGTCTCAACTTCCACCTCAACCGGCTTGCCTGGTGCTTGCTCCCTTGCGGTGCTCACCGCAGCCGCAATCCCCCCGCAAGCCGCAATATGATTCTCCTTAATCAAAAACGCATCGTATAATCCAACCCGATGGTTAAAGCATCCACCACAGGTCACCGCATATTTCTGCGCCGTTCTCAGCCCTGGTAGTGTTTTACGTGTATCCAGCAACTTAACTCCTGTGCCAGCTACCTTGTCTGCATATTCCCTGCAAATCGTGGCTGTACCTGACAACGTCTGCAAAAAGTTCAAAGCACAACGTTCTCCTGTCAACAAACTGCGTGCCTTACCTGAAACCTCAAACAAAACTTGATCAGCTTCCGCCATATCGCCATCGGCAACATGCCAAGTCACCGTCACTGTCGGGTCAATCTGCCGAAATACCTCATTCACCCAGTCCACGCCACAAATAACGGCCTTCTCTCGAGTGATTACACGGGCTGAAGCAGTGTTTTCATCCGGAATCAGCCCAGCAGTGATATCCCCGTCACGAATGTCTTCTTCCAGGGCAAATGCAACGCTGCGTTGTAAATCTTCTAGGCGGTAGTCTTTTTGAGTCATGGTTTGGCGAAATAATCTTTGGTGAGTTTAAAAATCAATGGGCTAAGTGCAATCAGAGCGATCAGGTTAGGAATAGCCATTAAGGCATTGAGCACATCGGCTAGTAACCATACAAAGTCCAGGCTGACCAGTGTGCCAATGGGAATGGCAAGGATCCATAAAATTCTGAAGGGAAGAATAATGCCTGTGCCAAACAGAAATTCAGCACAGCGTTCGCTGTAATAGCTCCAACCCAAAATGGTGGTGAAGGCGAATAGGGTAATGCCGATGGCAACAATGTGCTGCCCATAACCATCACTTAAAGCATTATACGCCAGGCGTGTTAACTCTGCGCCTGAAGCTCCTTGAGTCCAGGTACCGCTGATTACAATTACCAGGCCAGTGATGGTGCAGATTATCAGGGTGTCAATAAAGGTGCCCAGCATAGCAATAGTGCCTTGCTTAACTGGGTCGTCAGTTTGAGCTGCGGCGTGGGCGATGGGGGCGGAGCCCAGCCCGGCTTCGTTGGAAAATACGCCACGAGCCACGCCAAAGCGAATGGCTGCCATGATGGTTGCGCCTGCAAACCCGCCCACAGCAGCGTGGCCGTTGAAGGCGCTATCAAAGATAATGCCTATTGCATTGGGTACTTCGCCTGCGTTCATCAGAACAAATGCCAAGCCAGTACCAACGTAAAGGAGTGCCATGGTGGGAACCAGCTTTCCGGCTACTTTACCTATGCGCTCAATACCGCCAATTAAAACCAAGCCAGCCAGAATGGCCAATACGGCCCCGGTGATTCTGCCATCAAAGCCGTAGGCACCCTCAATGGCTTTGGCCACCGAATTGGATTGCACGGTGTTGCCAATTCCAAACCCCGCCAGCATTCCGAACACGGCAAACAATATGCCCAGCCAGGCCCAATTGGCACCAAGTCCGTTCTTTATATAGTACATGGGGCCACCCACATAGCGTCCCCGGTCATCTTTTTCTCGAAAACGAACTGCAAGTACAGCCTCACTGTATTTGGTCGCCATACCTACCAGCGCAATGCACCACATCCAAAACAGGGCGCCAGGCCCACCGGCAGCAACAGCCGTTGCAACCCCGGCGATATTTCCTGTGCCCACGGTGGCTGACATGGCTGTCATTAACGCATTGAAAGGGGGGATGTCGCCTGAGCCGGATTCTTTTCGACCTTTTGCTAATAAAGAGAAGGCATAGGGGATTTTCCGGATGCTTTGTCCACGAATACCCAGGGTAAGGTAAAGCCCGGTAACAGAAAGGGCAATCAGCATGGGGGCGCCCCACAGTACATTGCCACTAACCCAGTTAAGTAAGTCTGAAAGTGCTTGCATGCAGGAATTTATGCCTTGGCTATATTTAGTGAAAGAGGATTTTCGCAGAGTTTACGCCAAACAGGCAATTTTTACGAATTTCAAAGAGTTACCGATTGGTCAAGAAAAGCGTCAAAACTCTGTCGGAAAGGGTGTAAAAAATGGTCAGTTTTCTTTGTGATCTGAGTCCCATTACGCTCATTTCACATCGGTGTGTTTAAAAATCGTACCTATACTGCAACTGAGGTGTTAGGGATTGTAAAAATAGTGACAAAAATTGTCACATGTAGCCCAAGCAGTTTCAATGCTCTAGGAATGAATTAACGCAGTTAAGCTGTCGGATGTAGTAGACGAGGCCATCAGTCATGAACCAGAAACCAGATCTTCGCTTAGTGAATGGGCAAAGCACGTCCGGTGGTTCGGGAAACGCGATGCAAGCAAAGGGAATGGAAGGCACAGTTAAATTGCCAGCGGCATTGATGAAGGCCCGTCGAGAGTCTTTAGAGGAGCTGCACAGCCTGCTTTCTGATGTCTTTGATAAGGCAGACGACACCTTTTTCGAATACGCAGAGAAAGCAAGCGATGAGAAGGATAAAGATGTTTACATCGAAACCATGCGTCAGCTGCGTTTGAATCGAAAAGACATCGAAAGAAGCTTTTATCAACACCTTAATTTACTTTTCAAGAAGCTGCCTCACTCTGCAGAAGAGAGCGTAGGGCTGGAAACCGTTGCCTCGCTGGATTCGTTATCATTGGTGGCGGATGATGATTTGGAAATGAATGTTGCTTTAGATGGCATGATTTCCAAAGCAAAAAGTAAATGTGCGGATCGAATTTATCAGCTCAACACTCGTATGGATGTGTTGATGGTGCATGCACATGTTAAGGTGAATGAAAAGAATAACCCATTCCATCCTCAGCATGTGTGCGAAGCGTTTAATAAAGCTTCTCAGATCGTGCAGTGCGATATTAAAAATCGACTGGTTTTGTATAAGCTGTTCGATAAGTTTGTTATTTCCTCTTATGACGTTGTGTTAGACACGGCTAACGCCGTGTTGGCAGAGGCGGGTGTTCTGCCTGATTTAAAAGGCACACCAAAACTGGAGAGCGTTAAACGTCGCGCTCAGGAAAAGAAAAGAGAAGAGACAAAAGAGGGCTCTGAAGAGAGCGCTGCCAAAAAGGTTGCCAATGAATTTTTTGGCCAGTTACAGATGTTGTTGGCATCGGTTCGACAGGTTCCAACCGTTACCGATATGGTAACCGGTCCAATTGGCTCTAATGCTGAAAATGCTCGTGAAATGAGTAATGACGAGCTGTTTAATATTCTTTCCCGTTTACAGGAAGTGCAGCCCAAGGGTGAAGATGTTACCAATGGCTCATTGACTTTGCCAAAAGTGAATATTCGTGGCGTGGTAGCCAATGTGCTGCGTCAAAGAGAAAATCAACAAGGCCCTGAAAAAGTTGGCCAGGCGGATACTGATGTTATTAACCTGGTGTCAATGCTGTTTGATTTCATCTTGGATGACGATAACTTACCAGTTCCTGTTAAAGCATTAATTGGACGTCTGCAAATTCCTTATTTGAAGCTGGCCATTCAGGATTATGGCTTTTTCAGTAAAAGCGGTCACCCCGCTCGTAAACTGCTGAACGAGTTGGCCCGTGCTGGAATAGGTTTAAGCGGTGACCCTGATTTATTGCAGCGCGATATTGTTTTCAAGAAAATTCAAACCACCGCTCAGCGTATCCTGGCGGACTTTGAGAAAGACCCCACTTTGTTTGAGCAGCTGTTAGAAGAATTTACGCTGTTTATGCAAACTGAAGTTCGTCGCTCGCAAATGATTGAGCAGCGAACAAAAGCGGCAGAAGAAGGTAAGGCCAAAGCTGAGCAGGCTGAGAAAGTGGCTTTAGAAACAGTGCGTAAGCGTCTGGATGGCAGAATCGTTCCAGAAGTAGTGGTGCGTCTGCTAACGGATGGTTGGATGAGCGTGCTGAAGCTTATCTTCCTCAAGTATGGTCCCGAAAGTAACAACTGGGTCGGTGCCGTTCGTACCATTGATCACCTGCTGTTTAGTGTTACGCCGCCGCGAGACGAGGAGGCGCGTAAAAAATTATTTAATGTCGTGCCTGTTCTACTAAAAAATCTGCGTCAAGGCTTAAACACGGTTTCGTTTAACCCGTTTGATATGGGTGAAATGTTATCGCAGTTAGAGCAGATGCAGATGCAGATTCTGCGTGGAGAAACCCCCGATCATCTGGATGACAAATCGAAAGACCCTGCTAAAGAATTGGTAGCGGCTGTTACCGAAGACATGAAGCGTATGGGTGCATCGCCGGTGATTCCTGACAGGAAAGTCAGCACTCTTGATCCATCTAAAAGCGCGGCCAAAGCGGCACCAGTGGAATTGCCACCGTTGCCAGATGACGACCTTTTCTTGCAGAAAGCACAGAGCGTTCAGGTTGGCACCTGGATGGAGTTTTGTAACGGAGAAGGAATGAAAACCCGTAGCAAGCTGGCTGCGCACATTAAATCAGCAGACAAAATGATCTTTGTGAATCGCACTGGTGTGAAGATTGATGAGAAGACAACCATGGGTCTGGCTCATGCCCTGAAAAGCGGCGATGTGATTATTTTAGAAGATTCACAGCTGTTTGATCGAGCCCTACAGAACGTGATTGGTAATTTGCGTAAAGTGAAGCAATCCAATCTATAGAGAAAATTCCCCTACCTACATTCTTGGCTGCCCTTGTGGCAGCTTTTTTTTGCCTGTAATTTATCTGTGGTGGGAATTGAGGTTTTAGCGTGAAAATAACAAATCATCTTTTACAGGAAGCTCGTCAGGTGCCATCGCCCAATTTTAACGAGCGCCCCTGTGGTTGTGAGCCAGAATTGATCGTGGTGCATTGCATCAGCTTGCCACCGGGTCAATTTGGTGGTCCCTATATTGAACAATTCTTTCAAAACCAATTAAAGCCAAATCAGCACCCTTATTTTGAAGAGATCGCTTCCATGGAGGTTTCCAGCCACCTGTTAATTAGGCGTGATGGTGAGGTGGTGCAATTTGTTGCCTTCAATCAGCGGGCATGGCATGCAGGAAAGTCCTGCTACCAAGGCAAAGAAAATTGCAACGATTTTTCCATTGGAGTTGAGTTAGAAGGCACCGACGATGGCCCCTACGAAGAAAAACAATACGCTCAATTAAAACGAGTGATTGAATCTTTGTGCAAAGCCTACCCAAGTATTAAGCCAAATGCTGTAACTGGCCACAGCGACATTGCGCCTGGCAGAAAAAAGGACCCCGGCCCCCATTTCAATTGGGGTAAATTATGGGAAATGCTCGGATTGTCATGATTTGTAAATAGTTTTTTCGAGACAACTGGTCATAATCTGATACCCTAAATAATAATAAGTAGAAGGAGCGCTACCTGGATGACACTGTTGGCACTGTTATTGGCACTTTGGGGGCTGAAAGAATCCTATGTGCCGGCCTATTTTGCCGAGTGTCAGTGGGGGGTAACTTATCTTCGCCAGGCGCAAAAGCTGAGTTTCTTGAATAACGCTCATCCCGCGCTGGGTTATGGCTTCTACATCGTGCCGCCGGTGTTGTTGGCCTGGTGGTTTAGCGAAATGCACGATCGTTGGTTCTTTTCCTTTTTAGAAGCCCTGGCAGCGGTGGTTTTATTCGTAGCCTGTTTGGACTATCGGCGAATTGAAGCCAGTTTGATACCCTTCCTCAAGCGTTGGCGCAACAGGGAATGGCAGGCGGCCTACGAGCACGGTTCCAAAGATTTTGATTATGGTCGCATGGTAAGCCCAGCGGAATTGCTTAACCAAACCATTACTCAGTATTGGGTGCAGGTGAATCGCACTCTGTTTGCTCCTTTATTTTGGTTCGCCATTTTTGGCTTGGCTGGATTGGTGTTGTATGTGTTCACGGCGTTATTAACCCGTCATTTTGAACAAGACGACAGCGCTGATATTGCACCTTGGAAAAAAATAGGCATCGAATTCTTATATGCCTTGGATGGCGTGCCAGCTCGCGCCATTGCTTTGACTATCGCCGCACTCTGTTTTAACCCTAAAGTGGTGGCTGTGGCAGCGCGACGCTTTCGGGCTACCGATCGCGAAGCGGAAGTGGTATTAAAGCTGGCCGTAAAAATTGGATTAGATTTTCAAGAACTGCCTGAAGGCGATGAACCAATCGCGTCTGAAGGTGTTCGCCGCATACATTCTGCTCAAGATTTGCGCAGCAATGTGTTCGTATTTTGGTTAGTCGTCATCGCCGTATTAACCATCATCGCTTAACTCAGCACACCCACTGAACATTGAGCGACCCGAAGTGTCATCTCGATTCTATACTATTGTGTATGACGTAAATGTATGGCGGGCCACAAGCCCGTATAGACCAGGAGTTTTAAACATATGGCTCGTGAACGCTTTTATGGTGACAGTGATCCTGTCGAAACCCAAGAATGGCTGGATGCATTGGCATCCGTGCTGGAAAACGAGGGGCCAGAACGCGCAAAATACCTGCTGGACAAACTGGGCGAAGTTGCCCGCCAAAATGGCGTCCAGGTAACGGATCTTACAACACCTTATATCAATACCATCGCACCGGAACATCAAGCACAAATGCCTGGTGATGCGTATATGGAGCGCCGTATTCGTTCCTTAATACGTTGGAATGCATTAGCTATGGTGCAGCGAGCAAATTTGAGTGATGACGAATTGGGTGGTCACATCTCCAGTTTTGCTTCTTCTGCCACGCTATATGACGTGGGCTTTAATCATTTTTTCCGAGCGGCTACAGAAACCTTTGGTGGTGATTTAATCTTTTATCAAGGCCATTCCGCGCCGGGCGTTTATGCCCGAGCCTTTTTGGAAGGCCGAATCAGCGAAGGCCAAATAGAAAACTTTCGCCGAGAAGTGGATGGGGAAGGTTTATCCTCCTACCCGCATCCCTGGTTGATGCCAAATTTCTGGCAATTCCCAACCGTATCCATGGGGCTGGGCCCGATCCAGGCTATTTATCAAGCCCACTTTATGAAATACCTGCAAAACCGTGAGTTGATCAAAAATGATAACCGCAAAGTGTGGGCGTTTTTGGGTGATGGTGAAACCGATGAACCGGAATCTCTAGGTTGTATTTCATTAGCAGGCCGAGAAAAGCTCGATAACCTGATATTTGTGGTGAACTGTAACCTGCAACGATTGGATGGCCCGGTACGTGGTAACGGCAAAATCATTCAAGAATTGGAAGGTGTTTTCCGCGGTGCCGGTTGGAACGTCATCAAAGTAATCTGGGGCCGACGCTGGGACCCATTGCTTGCGCGCGATAGTGAAGGCGTTTTGCGGAAACGTATGGAAGAAAGCGTGGATGGCGAATACCAAAGCTTTAAGAGCCATGGTGGCGCTTTTACCCGCGAGCACTTCTTCAATAAATACCCAGAGTTGGGCAAAATGGTTGAGCACATGAGTGATGAAGAAATTTATCATCTCAACCGTGGCGGTCACGATCCCTTTAAGGTTTTTGCAGCTTACCACGCAGCCATGAATCACAAAGGTCAGCCTACTGTGATACTTGCCAAAACCGTAAAAGGTTACGGTACTGGCGAAGGCGAGGCTGCTAACAAAACTCACCAAATGAAAACCTTAAGCATGGACAGCTTAAAATCATTCCGTGATCGTTTTGATATGCCCTTCGACGATGAAGAGCTGAAGAAGATTCCATTTTACCGTCCCGATGATAATAGCAACGAGATGCGTTATATGCGTGATCGTCGCAATTCCTTGGGAGGGTATCTGCCAGCGCGACGTACTGAATGCGAAACATTGGAAATTCCAGAGCTAGGTGTGTTTGGCCCCATGCTGGAAGGCACCAATGGTCGTGAGATTTCCACCACCATGGCGTTAGTGCGCATGATGAATTCACTCATCAAGCACAAGTCTATTGGTGAACGCATTGTGCCGATTGTTCCCGATGAAGCCCGTACTTTCGGCATGGAAGGCATGTTCCGTCAGATGGGTATTTATTCTGCCGTGGGCCAGCTTTACAACCCGGTAGATAGTGAGCAAGTGATGTATTACCGGGAAGACGTAAAAGGTCGCATCCTGGAAGAGGGTATTAACGAAGCGGGCGCCATGTCGGCGTGGATTGCAGCGGCAACGTCCTATTCTGTTAACAACTACCCCATGATCCCGTTTTATATCTACTACTCCATGTTTGGTTTTCAACGTATTGGTGATTTGGCATGGGCCGCAGGCGATTCCCAAGCGCGCGGATTTTTGATTGGTGCAACCGCTGGGCGTACTACGCTCAATGGTGAAGGTCTTCAGCATCAGGATGGTCACAGTCATATCCTGGCGTCCACCATTCCTAACTGTGTGTGTTACGACGTGGCGTATGCCTACGAGCTTGCCGTTGTGTTGCAAGATGGTCTGAAGCGCATGTATCAGGACAAAGAAAATGTGTTCTATTACATCACTGTGGAAAACGAAAACTACGAACATCCGGCCATGCCTAAAGGTGTTGAAGAAAACATCCTGAAAGGCATGTATCTGCTAAAAGAAGCAGATGACAGCAATAAAGCACGGGTGCAATTGTTGGGCAGTGGTTCTATTTTGCGTGAAGTGGAAGCTGCCGCTGAAATTCTTCATGACGTCTATGGCGTAACTTCCGATATCTGGAGCGTTACCAGCTTTACCGAGCTACGAAATGAAGGTTTGCAGGCACAACGTTGGAACATGCTTAACCCGCAAGAAGAGCCCAAAGTGCCCTACGTAACCAAAGCGTTGCGTGGTAAAAAAGCGCCTGTGATTGCTGCATCCGACTACATGAAAACCCATGCTGATCAGATTCGTCCATTCGTTCGCAATCACTATACCGCGCTGGGAACCGACGGCTTCGGTCGTAGTGATTCCCGTGAAAAGCTGCGTCACTTCTTCGAGGTGGATCGTTACTTCGTCACCATTGCTGCACTGAATGCGCTGGCCGACAAAGGTTTAATCGGTCGCAGTAAAGTGGCAGACGCCATTGAGCGTTTTGGTATTGATCCTAACAAACCCTACCCACCTTTAGTTTAAGGAGAATCACCGTGGCAGTGAAAGAAGTTTTAGTGCCCGATCTGGGTGGAACCGATGGGGTTGAAGTGATTGAAATGCCGGTTACACCTGGCACTCGAGTGGAAAAAGAAGACACCTTGGTGGTGTTGGAATCCGACAAGGCAACGGTAGAAGTACCTGCGCCGTATGCTGGAGTAGTGAAGGAATTTACGGTATCCATTGGTCAAACCATCAAAGAAGGTGATGTGTTTGCGCACATGGAGTTGGATGGTGCCGGTGGTGAAACGGCGAGCGCACCGGTTGAAGCAGCGCCTGCGGCAAAACCGGAATCTCCAGCCCCTTCGACTGCGCCTGCCCCCGCTCCAGAGGCGAGCGGAGAACCCGTTGTGGAAACCATCACGGTGCCTGACATCGGTGGCGGTGAAGACGTTGAAGTTATCGAAGTGAATGTTCAAGAAGGCGATAACCTCGACGTTGAACAAACCATGGTGGTGTTGGAATCTGATAAAGCCACTATGGAGGTGCCGTGCCCGAAAGCTGGCGTAGTACGCAAAGTCCTGTTGAATGTGGGCGACAAAGTATCTGAAGGTTCGCCTGTGCTGGAGTTAAATGTAGTGGCTACAGCTGCTCCTGTTCAGGCGGAAGCTGCTCCTAGCAAACCTGCACCTTCAGTAGAGCAGACACCTGCTGCTGCCCAATCGTCGGCGCCTAAGCCTGCTTCGGCGGAAGTGGCACCCAGTAAAACGGTTCATGCAGGCCCCGCAGTGCGGCGCTTGGCACGAGAACTTGGTGTGGATTTGGCGCAAGTGAAAGCCTCCGGCCCTCGTGCTCGCATCCTCAAAGAAGATGTTCATACTTTTGTTAAAAACAAAATGACAAGTGCATCAGCTGCGCCGGTATCTGGCTCAGGTTTACCGCCATTACCTGAAATTGATTTCAGTAAATGGGGGGAAGTGGAGCAGGTTGAGTTAAGCAAAATCAACAAAGCCAGTGCCTCCAACCTGCATCGCTCTTGGGTGCATATACCGCATGTCACTCAGTTCGACGAAGCGGATGTTACCGAGCTGGAAGCCTTTAGAAAGTCGGAAGGTGCCAAACTGAAAGATGAGGGTATCAAACTCACCATTTTGGCATTTATGGTGAAGGCTTGTGCGAAAACCTTGCTGGCGTTTCCTCGTTTTAATAGCTCCATGGATTCCAGCGGTGAAAAGCTGATCTTCAAGCGCTATGTGCATATTGGTATTGCAGTGGATACACCTAATGGCTTGGTGGTACCTGTGATTCGGGATGCGGATAAAAAATCCGTAACTGAAATTGCGCAAGACATGCAAACCTTAAGCGAGAAGGCTCGAAACAAAAAGCTTTCTCCTGCCGATATGCAGGGTGGATGTTTCTCAATTTCCTCCTTAGGAGGGATTGGGGGAACCGCATTCACCCCCATCGTAAATTGGCCTGAGGTGGCGATCTTAGGATTGTCTCGTTCTCAAATGAAGCCAGTTTATAATGGTAAGGAGTTTGAGCCGCGTTTAATGTTGCCTTTGTCGTTGTCTTACGATCATCGTGTGATTGATGGTGCAGATGCAGCTCGGTTTACCACGTATTTGGCTCAGCAGATTTCGGATATTCGGAGATTGCTCATTTAGTCAGTGTGAGGTTGGCACAAAGCAAGAGTGAGGGTGACGGTATCAGAAACCTCAGCGGCCAAGGATGGCCGCTGCGGAGCGCACAGGGATGTGCTTGTAGCGTTTTCTGATACCGTCACCCTCACTCTTGCGTTCTACATGACAACTGCTTTGACAACTGGGTTCTCTCAAGCCGCCAATGCCTTCCTTTGTGCATCATCAATATC
>JBFKSL010000055.1:0-12937 GCA_041626995.1 Ketobacter sp.
CAGGTAGAAACTGTAACCGGGTAGTGGCATCGATCTCTTCTTTTCGGCAGATGATTGCACGGGTTTCATCGGACAGTGGCGTTGCCTGCTCCACATCAAGCCCTATGCTTTGAAAATCTTCACTTCGGGCAATGGCAACAATACATAAACCAGCGGTATGGCTGATGCTGCCAACCCAGCCATCTGGCCAGGCCGGTTCGCGCTGCTTGCCCTTTAATAGTGCGTCGCAGTTGATGTTGTGCTCCTTAAATAGCGAGTGGGCACAATTTCTACCGGCGCGAAATTCACGCTTACGTTTATCAACGGCCTTCGCAATAAGCTGTTCTTCAGCATCACAAACAGGTGTTTCCCACATAGCAGGTTCAGCGATTTTCCAATGAACCTTTTCTGGGAAAATGGAATCAAGCATAGATTATTGGGCCTTGGCTTGAAGTTTTCGTTCCCAGTTCAATGATGATTGAACAATGGTTTCCAGGTCATCGAATTGGGGAGCCCAGCCTAGCACGTCTCTGATGTGAGTGGCTTTTGCGATCAGAGCGGGAGGGTCGCCAGCGCGGCGGTCTGTTTCCACGATGGTTAAGGGTTTGCCATTTAGCTTGCCTACCATATCCAGTACTTCGCGTACGCTGTAGCCATGGCCATAGCCGGCGTTCAGAGTAGTGGACTCTCCACCGTCACGCAGGTAATCCAGTGCATTAACGTGAGCAGAAGCCAAGTCTTCCACATGTATGTAATCGCGTACACCAGTACCGTCTGGTGTATCGAAATCAGTACCAAAAATATATACCTGAGGTCGTTTGCCCACAGCTGCTTCTACTGCCACCTTGGTTAAGAGTGTGGCTTTTGGGGTGTTCTGACCAATTCGGCCTTCAGGGTCGCATCCTGCCACATTGAAGTAACGCAATATCACATGGCGCATAGGGCAAGCGACAGATAAATCTTTTAGCATGTGCTCGCTCATCAGCTTGGACATGCCATAGGGGTTTATGGGCTGAGTAGGGGAATCTTCCGTAATATTGGGGTCTTCAGGCTCACCATACACAGCAGCGGTGGATGAGAACACGAAATTCTTAACACCGTGATTTTGGCAGCATTCCAGGAGATTTCTTGTGTTGGCGGTATTGTTGCGGTAGTACTTTAATGGGTTCTCTACAGATTCCGGCACGATGGTGTGGGCTGCAAAATGCATCACAGTGTCTATGCTGTGATCTTTAAGAATTCTGCTTACCAGCTCCATATCGCCGGTATCGCCTTCAATCAGCTCGCCGTAAAGAACCGCTTCGGGGAACCCGGTTGAAAGGTTATCCAAAATCACGACTTTCTCACCACGTTCGCCCAATTGTCTCACCACGTGGCTACCAATATAGCCAGCACCGCCCGTTACAAGAATGGCTCCATTAGCCATGGGAAATCTCCTTGTTTGACTGAAAAGTCTTAAAAATCAAAGTTTAAACAGTATACATCAATTTTATTTCAGCTTCAGTTTTCACCTGCGTTGCCGACTATAGTTAAAGAATAAGCGGGGTTCTGTAAAATGATACGGTTTTTGTTGCTCACTATTTTATTTGTTCTAGCCAGCCAAGTTTGGGCGCACCCATCGGCCGTGTGTTTGCATCGCCTGTCTCAATCTGCCACTCAACTTAAAGCCTGCCAAATAGAGCAGGCCCAGGAGGGGCAGTGTGATCACCTGCAGCAGGCGTTGTACAGTGGTCGCGAACAGTGCGCTGCCGAGGGGTTTGTGGAAAGCGATATCAATTCTGCCGTTCAATACGGTTTTGCACAATTAGAAGGGGATACTTCCCAAAGCCCCTATGCCCGCCAAGTTCAGCAACATCGTTGGGAAAATAGCTTGATGAAGCCCAACGTTCAGCGTTTTCAGAAGCAGTTTCCAGAATATGGCCACCATTTGGCTGATATTACCAGCAATTTCAACACCGCACAGTGTCCCAAACAATATGAGGGGCACCGAGAAGGCTGGTTATTTGTTGGTTCTCAGTCCATTAAGCGTTATCCGTTGGATGAGCAGGGCGGCACCTCTGCTCAAACCTACACAGTGTTTTTAATGGCACCGCAAAAGCAGGGGCAATGCTATTCACCCAATCCATCACAGCAGAGTGGTCAATCTTATAGTGTGGTTAACATTCCAGAACTGATGCTATTGGAAATGGAAAAGAAGCCTGACACCAGGCTGTTGCGCTGCCAACACCCCCTGTGCATGGATGATAAGGTTGCCCTGGAATCGATTTATGAACAATACCAGCGCCAATACCGTGAGTACCGTCAGTTAATGGTGTGTGCTGATATTGATATGCGGAATGAAAACAGGCGATCGTTTAAAGGCCAAAAACGTTCCAAAATCCTTTTGCCCGATTATTGTCCACAGGAGGAGGTTCAGGTTAAGGCCCTGAATGCCAAAGGCAATCTTGATCAGCTTGTACAGCTCCTGTTTCAAGATGTGAATATAGGTGTCCAAACGGTAAAAATGGAGAAAAAATAGGCGCTTAGTTCGCATTGATAAAATTCTGCACTAAGTGCATCATTGACGGTCTGATTATAATAACCATATGGAGTGGCGGGCGTCCCTGATATCAAAAGCCCGTTTGGAAAGAGAGAAAGCAATGACAGAACAACTACAAGCCGCTGAGCAACTCGCCGCCCCTGAAGTGGCCCGCAAACGACTGCCATTTTCCTTTGCCAAGCGTCATGGAGTTGTTATTGAACAAATAGGCGAAGTGGACGCCATGGTGGCATACAAGCCTGGAATTACACCTGGCGCCATTGTTGAAACCCGCCGCTTTCTGGGCATGCCAATTCAGTTCAATGAAGTGAACAATGCTGAGTTTGAACGCCGACTATCCAAGGCCTATGAGAACGACTCCAATGAAGCCATGCAAATGGTGGAAGGGTTAGGCGACGAGTTGGATCTTGCAAGCCTTGCAGACTCTGTTCCCGAAACCGAAGATCTAATGGAGCAGGAAGACGATGCTCCCATCATTCGTTTGATCAACGCATTGCTGACCGAATCCGTTAAAGTTAACGCCTCGGATATTCATATCGAAACCTTCGAAAAGCGTTTAGTGGTGCGTTTCCGGGTGGATGGCGTGCTACGCGAAGTCGTGCAACCTAAGCGCGAATTGGCCCCACTGCTGGTTTCCCGTATTAAGGTAATGGCCAAACTCGATATTGCAGAAAAGCGGGTGCCTCAGGATGGCCGTATTTCTATTCGAGTGGGCGGTCGAGAAATTGATGTGCGGGTTTCCACCATGCCCAGTAATTCTGGCGAACGGGTGGTGCTGCGTTTGTTGGATAAGCAGGCAGGCCGGTTAGACCTCACTCATTTAGGGATGGCTCCAGACGACCTTAAGCGGATGACTGGCATTATCACCAAACCCCACGGAATCATTCTGGTTACAGGCCCCACAGGCTCTGGTAAAACCACTACGCTGTACGCCGGGTTGACGCAATTAAACGATGCTACTCGCAACATCTTAACCGTTGAAGACCCTATTGAATACCAGCTGGAAGGCATAGGCCAAACCCAGGTCAACACCAAAGTAGAGATGACCTTTGCCCGAGGTCTGCGTGCTATGCTGCGTCAAGACCCCGACGTGGTGATGGTGGGTGAGATTCGTGACCTGGAAACAGCCGAAATCGCAGTTCAAGCCAGTTTGACCGGTCACTTAGTGTTATCCACCCTGCATACCAATACCGCCATTGGTGCGGTTACGCGGATGCACGATATGGGTATCGAACCTTTCCTGATTTCCTCTGCTTTGTTGGGTGTTCTCGCGCAACGCCTGGTGCGCGTGTTATGCCCGCACTGCAAACAACCTTATTCTCCCGATAAAGAAGAATGTGAGTTGCTTGGTTTTGATGCCAGCAATCCACCTAAGATATTCCACGCCAAAGGCTGTGATCACTGTAACCAGCTAGGCTACTCTGGTCGAACCGGTATCTATGAACTGGTGTTGATCGATGACGACTTACGTACCTTGATCCATAGTAATGCTGGCGAACAAGAAATGACCAAGTGCGCGCGCAAACACAGCAAAGGCATCCGCGATGATGGTGTTAGAAAAATACTCGAAGGTGTGACGACGATAGAAGAAGTGCTGCGGGTAACCAGGGAGGAGTAATCGGTGCCAGCATTCGACTACGTTGTACTGGATGAGCGTGGCAAGCAAAAGAAGGGTGTACTGGAAGGTGATAGTGCCCGACAGGTACGCCAGCAACTGAAAGAAAAGGGGTTGGTGCCTCTATCAGTTGAAACCACCACGCAAAAAACGGACAAATCAGAATCGACTAAATTTACCCTGATCCAGCCATCTATTAGCGCTGGCGATCTTGCTATCGTTACACGTCAGATGGCTACCCTATTACAAGCGGGCTTGCCGCTGGAAGAAGCCCTTAAAGCGGTTTCTAAGCAACAAGAAAAGCCTCGTAACAAAAGTATGATTTTGGCTATCCGCGCCAAGGTTGTAGAAGGTCATTCTCTGGCCAACAGCTTGAATGAATTTCCGCATTCCTTCCCTGAGTTGTACCGAGCTACGGTGGCGGCTGGAGAACATTCCGGTCATCTGGATTTGGTGCTGGAGCAATTGTCGGAATACACAGAAGCACGTTATCGCACCAAAAAGAAAGTGCAAGGGGCCATGATTTATCCTATCGTGCTCACCCTGTTTGCCTTCGCCATTGTGGCCGGTATGCTAACGTTCGTTGTGCCGAAAATTGTGTCTGTTTTTGCCGATTCGGGTCAGGAACTTCCTGCCTTAACCAGAATCTTAATAGCATCCAGTGACATATTGCAGAACTGGTGGTGGTTAATGATCATGGTCGTAATTGGCGCCGTGTACGCCTTCCGCCGAGCGTTAAAGAATGAAAGCTTTAAATTCGCATTTCACGGTTGGTTGTTAAAAGCGCCGCTGGTGGGCAAGATCAACCGTGGTTTGGATGCCTCTCGCGTCGCCAGTACCCTGAGCATTCTTTCGCGAAGTGGCGTGCCGCTGGTGGAAGCCATGAAAATTTCCGGTCAGGTGGCCGGCAATGTCTGCATACGTGAATCTGTGATTCAAGGCGCAGACAAGCTAAAAGAAGGGAGTAGCCTGTTTGCTGCATTAGATGGAGCAGGGCATTTTCCACCCATGATGATGCAAATGATCGCCAGTGGCGAAAACAGTGGCGAACTGGACTCTATGTTAGCGAGAGCAGCGAGTAACCAGGAACGTGAACTGGAAGACTTGATTGACACCATCGTGGCATTATTTGAGCCACTGATGTTAGTGGTGATGGGTGGTGTGGTGATGATGATCGTAATATCCATCATGATGCCAATCCTCAGCATGAACTCACTCATTGGATAAACAACAAAGCGATAATAAGGTAGTTAAAGCACTATGAAATCTTCAAAAATGTTACCGAATGGATCACAGCAGGGATTCACCTTGATCGAGGTTATGATCGTGGTGGCCATTCTGGGCGTTTTAGCCACACTGGTAGTGGTAAGTGTGGGTGGTCAAGACGATAAAGCTCGTCAAGCAGCGGTGAAGAGTGATTTACAGGCCATATCTCAAGCCCTGGACTTATTTAAACTGGATAACTTCCGCTATCCAACCACCGATCAAGGCCTTGAAGCGTTGGTAGATAAGCCCGATAACGCCCGCAACTGGCCTGATGGCGGTTACCTGAAAAAATCCCCAAATGATCCATGGGAAAACCCCTACGTATACATCAGCCCCGGAGTGGATGGCCCTTATGACCTGTACTCCATGGGAGCCGATGGCGCAGAAGGCGGTGAAGGCCCGGCGGCCGACATTTCCATCAAAGACCTATAAAAAACAGTCTTATCGATTCTCTGTTTCTCATGAATAGAAAACACCACCAGGGTTTCACCTTAATCGAAATCATGGTGGTGGTCACCATCATCGGCATCATGACCGGCCTTATCGCCGTTACCATGGTGACTACCGACCCGCAAAAGCAACTCAACCGCGAAGCGTTACGCTTTAAATCACTAATCCAAATGGCCCAGGAAGAAGCCCTGTTTTCGCAACAGGAAATTGGGGTAATTGTGGATGAGAGGGGGTATAAGTTTGCTCGGTGGGGTGTTGTTGAGAATGAGGCTCCCACGGAAGAAGAAGGGGAAGAAGAAAGCGAACTGGCTCCGCCAGTATCTGTTCCAGGAGTGCCTCTGGTTGATAATATTGCCCCGCCAACCTGGAACCTTATTGCAGATGAGACCGCATTTCGTGAGCACCAGTTAGACGAAGAATACGAAATTATTCTGGAAGTGGATCACGAACAAATCGACCTCAATGCAGGTGAAGATCCGGAAAAAGAAAAAGCCAAGGATGCTAAAGATATTTTGGAAGAGGAAGAAGAAATACAACCTTCCATATACGTAATGTCCAGTGGAGAGCTATCCCCATTTGTAATGGAGATATACTTAACTGAAGACAGTGATATCACTGTAAAAGTATCTGGAAATGAAACCGGCAAGATTTGGATCGGCGAGGAAGAAGATGAAGACGACTTCTAACGGATTCACCCTCATTGAAGTTCTGGTCGCCTTGGCTATCTTCGCGGTTGCCGTTGCATCTCTAAGCGGTGCTATTCAAAACAATGTGAACAATGCCAACTATCTGAAAGACAAAACCATCGCCAATTGGATTGCCAATAACAAAATGGTAGAGCTCCACGCAGCCAATAATTATCCTGCTCTTGCTGACCGTACCGATAAAATCGAATACGCAGGGCGTGAATGGGTGGTGAACACCAAAATCCAAAAAGCACAAACCAAAATGGCGATCAGAATTGTTGAAGTTGCTGTTGGCGTGGAGAACGATGATGATACTAATTACTACGCCACCCTCACTGGTTTAGTGTCGGATACCAAATGATGGCAAATCAACATCAACGGGGCATGACCTTAATCGAACTTTTGGTGGCCATGGCAATTTTTGCTGTGATGACCTCTAGTATGTTTATCGCCTTTAACAGTTTTCAGAAAGCCAAGGAAGTTACCGACGTTAATGCCGAACGGTTAAAGCAATATCAAATAGCCTTCAACATTATCTCCCGCGATATACAGCAAATGGCACCGCGTGCCATTCGCGATGAATTTGGCAGCGAAACACGTTTGTTTGCTTTAAGGGCTGAAAGCGACAACGCCATTGAATTCTCTCGCTATGGTTGGAATCGTTCTCCTTTTTCCAAAACAAAGCGTTCTGAAATTCAACGAGTGTCCTACTATCTGGAAGAGAAAAAACTAATGCGTGCCAGTTGGCGTGTACTAGACAGAGCGGAAGATACCACTCCTTCTCGCACCGAACTTCTGGATGAGGTGGAGTCGCTGTCCTTCCTGTTTTTTTACCAGGATAAGCAAAACAAATGGAAGGAAGAGGCCAGTTGGCCACCCTATAGCATGATGAGCGGTGGTAGTGGAGATCCAACACACATCCCTGAAAGAGAATTTATTCTTTTACCTAAAGTTTTGGATATCAAACTCACAACCAGCGATATGGGCGAGTTTAACCGTAAGTTTCTTATAGCTAATTGTTTTGTAGATGTACTGCATCCCACTACAGGTGGCGATCCATTAGGAGGTGGTTGTGGATCGTAAGCAGCTAACTTCTAAGCAACAAGGAACTGTGCTGATTACAGTGGTAATGATGGTAGCCTTGGCTGCGCTTATTGCCACTGATATTGGCTACCGTCAGAAAATGGATATCAAGCGAACGGCGGCATTGCTTTCTCGTGATCAAGCATTCCATTATCTTCTAGGTGCGGAAGAAATTGCCAATTTGGCGCTAGTAGAAGATCTTAAAGATGATAACAATCGTAGTGATCCCGTAATTAAAGATTCTCTCTATGAAACTTGGGCCGAGGAGAAGGCTCCGTTTCCTGTTGCTGGTGGTTTTATTCAGGGAAAAATAACTGATTTACAGGCGCGTTTTAATATCAATTCTATATTTGCTTCAGATGCTAAGGTGCAAACTGAGCAGAAAGCACGCCTCGCTAGTTTAATGGTTGGTTTGGGCATTCCCAGTGAGGAAAATAGTGATGTTACTCCTGCGATACTGGTTGAACGGCTAGTCGATTGGATTGATTCTGATCAAGAGCCAACGGGCTTTGATGGCCGCGAAGATTTGGATTACTTGAATGCTGACCCTCCTTACCGAGTGGCTAACCAATTAATGTGGGATATCAGCGAACTTATGTTAGTGGAAGGATTCACCCCTAAAGATATTAAGCAGCTAGAACCCTATATATCGTTTTTGCCTCCGGATGTGCCTATAAACCTCAATACGGCAGAGGATCGAATTCTGGCCTTGGTTAGTGGCTTAAATGCAATGGAGCTGGCTGAAAAGCGAAAGCCTAATGGTTCAGATAACGTTGATAAGGAAGGTGGCTACGGCAAACTGGAAGATTTGTTAATCGATAACTACAAAGCTGAAGCCCCTACCACCTCACAAGATGAGGATGGTAATCCTATCCCTCCTGACCCAAATGAAGAAAAAGGGGCGCCCGTTGGTAACTTTTCTATTCATAGCGAATACTTCCTTTTGGAGGCAAAAGCTGTAATAAATCAAAAAACAGTACTTATGGAGGCCATTCTTTACAGAGAGACCATTGAAGCGGGCTCCAGTAACAGTAATATAAAGATAAAAACAATAAGCCGAAAACTCGTAGACCCTTTAAAACGGGTATAATGACAATAAAAGCAGATTAGGAAACTCCAGTGACCAGCAAAGTATTTTTACGCTTTATTAATGAAAATCAATGGGTTGGCTTGTGCAATTCCCATCAGGCCGGTGAGCCGCTGGAGGTTCCGGAAGAGCTTTTTGTTGAATGGTGTAGCGCCGATGCTGATGCACCGTTGTCTGAAGTGCAAACCGTATCCTTCGCTGAATTTGTTGATCAGCTCCACAATCGTTGGGCTCATACCTATCAATTCGGTATCGACCTGATTATCTCCGGCGCCAATATCGTTACCACCCAGGTAAACATTCCATCAAAACAGATGCGCCATGTGGCACAAGCTCTGCCCTACATGGTGGAAGATCAGGTAGCACAAGATGTGTCTAACTTTCACCTAAGCATAGGCACGCGTACAGCCGATGGTCAGTTACCGGTGATGGGCATTCCAAAAAAACTGATTGAGGCCACCCGCGCTCTGTTTGAGCAGTTTGATTTGCCGCTGGATTCCATTTTGCCGGACATGCTGTGTTTGCCAAAGGCAGATAATGAATGGACCCTGCTTATTGATGGCAAGCAGATGATGATTAACAGTGGGGAAATGTCTGGCTTAACCATAGAAATGGATGCGGCGCCTGTGGTTTTGCATTCGATTCTGGATAACTGGGAACATAAGCCTGCCATTTTGCGGGTTTTGCTTTGTTTGCCTCACCTCAATGAAAACTTAAAGAACTGGATCAAGACTCAAATTACAGGCGCTGTGGCAGGGCTAGAGCTGGATCTGGAATTCGAAGAAATCGAATCCAGCGAGTTCACCTTAATATGCGATCAGTTACACCAAATCGGTGCCAAAAAGCGCGCCCATAACTTCCTGCAAGGTAAATATGCGTCTTCAGGCCGTCGTAAGCCCAGCGGTTTCAACTGGAAGCCCTTAGCAGCCTTGGTGGCCATATTCGTTTTATTGCATACCGTGTTTCTCTACACTCACGCTTGGCAAATCAATAGTGAAGCGGATCGCTTGGATGCAGAAACCAAAACCCTTTATAAGCGTTTGTTCCCAAGAGATAAGCGGATAGTGAACGTAAAGCGCCAAATGGAACAGCACCTTAAAAAGGCGCAGCAGGGTGGTGGTGGCCAAGGGTTTATGGCGCTTTTAGCATTAACCGGGGAGCAGATATACAGAATTAATCGAGAGCAGGTTGACGCAATTACGCCCCGCAGAGTTGCATTCGATGACGGACAAGGGGATTTACGCTTGGATCTTATCGTAAAAGATTTCAAGCAACTGGAAGAGTTTAAAACTCGATTACAACAAGCCTCTTTGGCTGTGGAAACCGCATCAGCCACACAAGACAAAGGGGTTGTTAAAGCTCGCTTAAAAATAAGGAGTGAACGCTCATGAGTGATGCACTTCAAAATCTTCAGCAATATATAGATCCAGTTCGCCGCCGCTATGACAGCTTAAGTGATGTTGAACGCATGGTGGTGAATGGTTTAGGTGTTTTGATCGGCGCGGTTTTGGTGCTATTGCTGATTGTTATGCCCGCACAAAGATCAGTGACCGCAGCTGAAATGAAGTTGGCAGGTAAGCAAAACTTGTTACAGTGGATGAAAGATAACGAACACTTAGCAAGGCAGGCCAATTCCAGCTCTGGGAGCAGTCGCACCAGTAATCAGCCGCTACAAACCATCGTAACCTCTACCGCACCTTCCATGGGGGTAACTGTTAAGCGCTTTGAGCCTGAGTCTGACGACAAACTTCGTGTTTGGTTGGAAAAAGTTCCCTTCGATAAAACCGTGCGCTGGATGAATCAGCTTGAAAGTCGTTACGGCATTCAAATTGCGAATGTAAGCGTGGATGCTGAGCGGACAGAAGGTTTGGTTACCGCAAAGATTGTGCTACAGAAATAGATGTACGAACGTTTTTTTAATCTAAGCGAAACGCCTTTTTCAATCGCACCAAACCCTCATTATCTATATATGAGTCAGCAGCATAATGAAGCGCTGGCTCATTTGGTTTATGGGGTGGGGCGTGATGGCGGCTTTGTGTTACTTACTGGCGAAGTGGGTACTGGAAAAACCACCGTTTGTCGCTGTTTCCTAGAGCAAATTCCAGAAGACACCGATGTGGCTTTCGTTTTAAACCCGAAGCTGCAAGTCGAAGAACTGCTGGCGACCATCTGCGATGAGCTTTCCATTCCCTACATTGGCGACAGTATCTCTGTTAAAGATTATGTCGATTGCCTCAACGGTTATCTGCTAAAACAGCACAGTAAAGGCCGTCATACAGTTCTAATCATCGACGAAGCGCAAAATCTTCGTTCGGATGTTTTGGAACAAATTCGGTTGCTAACCAATTTGGAAACCCATGAGAAGAAACTATTACAAATAGTGCTGTTGGGGCAACCAGAATTACAGGACATGTTTCGGCAGCCAGAATTACGTCAGTTGTCTCAGCGGGTCACTGCACGATTTCATCTTAATGCGCTTAAGGAAGAGGAGGTGGGGCCGTATGTCTATCACCGCCTCGCTATCGCGGGGGCTATTGATCCACGTTCCATGTTCCCCGACAAAGTCATTCGAAAGTTAAATCAAATTTCAAAGGGCATTCCTCGTATTATTAATTTGATATGCGACCGTGCCATGTTGGGGGCCTATGCCAAAGAAACCCGTATAATTGATACCAGCATCGTGTCCGCCGCAGCTAAAGAAGTGTTGGGCTACGATGTGATGTCGCCAGTTAAAGGCATTAACCGACGCTGGTTGGTTATTGGAGGCTCTGCTGGCTTTGGCGCAACCGCTATGGTTTTGGCCGGTTTGTTTTTTTACAGTCATACTGCACCAAACATTACCCAACCGGCAGAAGCGTCCACCCAGGTAAGCCACACTGCAACTGATGTTGTCGCACCTGCACCATTCGATTTACCCCCACCAGCCGCCTTAATGGAAAGCTCACCAGCTCAAACCAAGCCCACATTTGAAGAGCCCCCAATTGCACAACCGGCGCTGTTGGATCTTGAGCAGGCATTTTCCACTTCCTCGCATAGCAAAGAATCTGATGCCTATGCTGATTTGTTCAATGCTTGGGGGGCAAGATATACCCCAGACACTGATGGCTTTGCCTGTCGTTATGCTGAAACCATGGGGCTTGCCTGTTTAAGCAAATTGGGTAGTCTTGGCTCCATTAAACATTACGGATTGCCGGTAATGTTGAAACTATATAATAGTAATGGCGAAGAGCGTTATGTGGTGATGCGTAGCCTGGAAGACAATAAGGCCAGCCTGTATTTGAATGGTGAGGAACATCAGGTTGACCTCACTAACCTGGATGATTACTGGCGTGGTCATTACACCTTGCTTTGGAAAAAGCCACCTGCTTACCACGGCCCAATGCATCCAGGCACGATTGCGCCTCTGTCGAAATGGATTGCCTATCAGTTGGACGTGTTAGAGCAAAAACCCATCCCTGCCTTTGGTCGATCCACTTATGATCAAGAGTTAGTGGAAAGGGTTAAGGCGTTCCAGCGACAAGTTGGGGAAAGCGACGACGGAGTGGTGGGAACAGGCACCCTTATCCAGCTTTCTCGTAGGGTGGACGATTCTGTGCCTCTGCTTTCTTCGGTGGGGGGCTCCTAATGTCCTATATCCTGGATGCTTTGCGCAAATCAGAGCAAGAAAGGCAACGCGGGAAGGTGCCTGATTTTACTTCGCCAGCCGAAACCCCAACTCAGCAGGTGCATAACAAGAACATCTGGCCAATCGTTGCCATGGTAGCGGTAGTAATAAATTTAGCGGCTGCGGCGTACTTTGTTCTCTTCAACAAACCCCAAATAGAACAAGCCACCCAGTCTGTTCCCAGCGGTGTTGCAGACCAATCTGCACAGCCCTTAACACCGATAAAACAGGCTCCACAGGTTGCTCAGCCGGTATCAAAGCCTGTGCCCAGCACTCAGCCGGTTCAACCTCCAGCGCCTGTGAAAACCGTCGCTGAACCCGTTGCGGCGGTTATAGAAACACCAGCTCCGGAGCCTCAACCCACCATCATTCGCCCGAAAAGCCAAAGAGCCACACAACCCATGACGGCGGAACCTGAGCCCATGCCTTCGGTGGGTTACCTGCCACAATTGGAAGAGTTACCGTCCCACCAGCGCCAATCCATACCTGATTTGACCTTTTCTTCCCATATGTATTCCAGCATGCCCAAATATCGCTCCATTATCATTAATGGTAAACGGCTGAAAGA
>JBFKSL010000056.1:0-12836 GCA_041626995.1 Ketobacter sp.
GCCAGAGCCCACGGTAACTCTACCCGGTACAACCTATTCGGTGGATGAGTCGGAAATCGGCGCCTTATTGGATTATAAAGAGGCGCGAACGGTATTGGAGCAGCATGTTCCTGGCATTGCCGATATGCGTCAAATACAGGTGGCCCGGCCCCTGACATTGAAAGATATACAACCCTATTATCCAGACTGGATCACCAATGAAAAACTGGCCGCCATTGATGTCGAACTTGGCAAATTGGAAGGTTCCAGCGTGGTGGTGTACACCACGGGCTCAACCTTGGTGGGGGTGATTCTGGATGATCCAGAAGCGCGTGCGATTGTTGATTCTTATCTTCCTGGTTTCTCCACCCACCCGGACATAGGTCAGGGGCGGGGGTTTACGCTTAATTTCATGCAAAAATTCGATCGTGATGCCATCACTGATGAAAAGCTGGCAGGTATTAATGCCGATTTTGAGGCACTGGCAAAAAAAAGGGCGGGGCTGTAATGACAACAATCAAATTTACCGTCAATGGAAAGCCTCAAGTGTTGGAGCTTGATCCAGAAACCCCTTTGCTTTGGGCGCTACGGGATCACCTAAATATGACCGGCACAAAATTTGGTTGTGGTGCTGGCTTGTGTGGTGCTTGCACGGTTCATTTTAATGGCGCAGCAGTGCGCTCTTGTCAGGTTCCGGTGCAAGCGGTGGCAGGTGCAGACATCACCACCATAGAGGGTCTGTCCGAATCCGGCGATCATGTCCTGCAAAAATTGTGGGTAGAACTGAACGTGCCTCAGTGTGGTTATTGTCAGTCGGGGATGCTGATGGCGGTGGCGGATTTACTCAAGCGCATTCCCAATCCAAGCGACGAAGAAATCGATACTCAGCTTTCCAATATTTGCCGTTGCGGCACATATCCTCGAATTCGCGCAGCCATTCATCGAGCGGCACAGGGAGATAAAGCATGAATTCAACATTAACGCCCCCAACCCTGTCTCGCCGAAAATTTTTGGTGTCTACCAGCGCAGTGGCCGGTGGTTTGTCGTTGCAGATTCTCAGTCCTGAAGTCATGGCGGTTATGTCGAAAGCAGCATCGTCAAACGCATCAAATGAATTATCCCCTTGGCTTACCATTCTTCCCGATGACAGCGTAATCGTAACAGTACCCACACCGGAAATTGGTAACGGAGCTTCCACTCAGCAGGCCATGAACATAGCAGAAGAGTTGGAATGCGTCTGGGAGAAGGTCAAAGTGGAATTCGCTTCCTTCAGTCGAGAATACAAATCGCCGGGCAGTTACGCAGTAGGCTTACAACCGTTCTTTGGTGGCCACAGTACCGATCATGATCGTATGCCCTATACCTTGCAGTTGGGTGCCAGCGCCCGTGAGCGATTAAAAATGGCCGCCTCGCAACGTTGGCATGTGCCCGTTGCTGAAATAAGCGCAAGGGATAGCGTGCTTACCCATACTCCGTCTGGTCGACGCTTACGTTTTGGCGAAGTGGCAGAGCAAGCCGCCAGTGTGAAACTTGAATCCGAGCCAGCACTTAAGCCGCAATCTGAGTGGCGCTTGTTGGGTAAAACCCAGCCCCGTAAAAAGCAATTACCAGAAGTGGTTAAGGGTAGCGCTGTTTATGGTATGGATCTTACCTTGCCTGGAATGATGTACGCCGCAGTGCTGCAATGCCCAGTTCATGGTGGTGTGGTGAAAAGTTACGATCCCGATGCTGTATTAAGCATGCCCGGTGTAAAAGCCGTGGTGTTGATTGATCCCACTAAAACAGTGGGTTCACCCGTGCAAGCGGATCCCACCTTCGGATTTGAAGGCTCGGAATTACATAGCGGTGTTGCCGTGATTGCCGAGCATTATTGGCAGGCAAAAAAAGCGCTGGATGCTTTGCCAATAGAATGGGATTTAGGCCTGGGCCAGTTCTGGGATTCAGAACAAAAAATTCATGAAAGACAGGATCGGGTTTTAGATCGTTGGGCTGGTGCGCCGCTAACCAAAGCGGGGGATGTGAGTGCCGTTAAGGCGGCTAAGACCGTAGAGGCCACTTACCGAACGCCTTTCTGTGAGCATGCCGCCATGGAGCCACTTAATGGTACCGCCATCTACACAGAAGACGGCTTGGAATTGTGGCACCCTACTCAAGATATGCAGCAGGCCTTTTGGGTGGCCGTGGACGAATGCGGACTAACACCGGAAAAGGTAACCTTTCACCAAACCATGGTGGGTGGCGGCTTTGGTCGGCGTGTTATCGGTGATGACGTGCGAACCGTCGTTGCCGTTGCGCGTCAGTATCCAGGTGTGCCGGTAAAAGTGATTTGGTCGCGGGAAGAGACTACCCGTCAGGGCTCGTACCGAACGCCAATAGCCGCGCGTTACAAAGCCGGTTTGGATGAGCAGGGCAAATTAATTTCGCTGCAAGGGGAATCCTGTTTCAGCGGAATGGAATTGAGTTTAGGGTTCACTGATATGGCCTATGCCGCCAGCGGTGCCATACCCAACGTCAATCTTGCTACCAGCAAGTTGCCCATGCACATTGCTACCGGTGCCTATCGTGCACCCTGCTACAACGCTCACGCCTTCACTGTCGAAACGTTTATTGATGAATGCGCGATAGCCGCTGGTGCTGATCCCTTTGAGTACCGAGTGGATTTATTAAAAACCTGGGACCCAGCCTGGTCGAATTGTTTAAAGCTGGCAGCTGAAAAAGCAGGTTGGGGCAAACCATTACCCAAAGGGCAAGGCTTGGGAATAGCCATTAGCAATTGGCCCCATTCTGGTTCCAAGCAAAAAGGTTCCACCGTGTGTGCAGTTGCTCATGTGGAAGTGACACCACAGGGTGAATTGACCATTCATCGAATCGATTTCACCTTTGATTGTGGTCGCATCGTGAATAAGGATGCAGTGTTGGCGCAATTACAGGGAGGAATCATATTCGGTTTGAATATGGCGCTTAACGATGGTTTAACCATTTCCAATGGTGCGGTGACGGAAGGTAATTTTGATTCTTTGCCTCTGCTGAAAATGGCCGACATTCCAGAAATTAATATCCACTTCGAAGCGCTTTCCGGTCATGATCGATTTTCCATTATTGGCGAAGCGCCGGTTGGTCCTATTGGACCGGCTATTGGAAATGCGATTTATCAGGCAATTGGTAAACGTATTCGCTCAACGCCATTTCGAAAGCAGGATTTGAGTTGGAGCTAGTTGTTAGCTTGCTCATTCATATAGCCATACTGAACTAGGGTTAGTCAGTTTCCGCTAGACCTTAACGTTGTTCGATGTTTTATGCGGTTATTAGCAAGGGTGGGAATTTTTTGTAACTTCTCAGTTGCAGGCCAAATACAACTTTTTTGATTCTTTGTCCGTATATTGCAAGTCAACTTGCCCCGCAAATTGTAAGAATTCGGAGTAAGTATTGAAGAGCACAACTATTATGGATCGTTTTACCCCTTCCATCAGCGCGGATCATGTCGCCGCATCCTTGAGGTATCCTATCGAGTGTGGCGTTGATACGGCATTGATCTCCAGCAAAGCCAAGGTGGACTTGTCGGATCTATTTCAACGTAATGCACCCTTCTCATTAGATGAAGTGATGCGCTTGATTCAAGTGTGCTCGCAGGAACTTGGAATGCCTCATTACGGTTTGGTGAATGGCAATTATATGAGCCTGTCGTGCCATGGCTTAGCGGGTTTATCGGCTATGTCACAAAATACCTATGCCCAATGTTTACAGGCCGCGAGCCGCTTGTGTGATGTGATTTTTCCACCATTGGTAATGGATTATTTTGAAACGAAAACAAGCGTTGGTGTGCGGGTATATGAATGTCTATCTCTAGCCCCTCACACGCGCTACTTTTTAGAATGGATCATGACAAATTATCGAAATATTTTTCGTTTTTTAGTGGGCGAAGAATATGAACCTCAATACGTCGCTTTCCCTTATAGTGCGCCAGACTATTTGGATGTGTACAAACGTTATTTGCCCTGCGATTTAATTTTTAATGCGGAGCACGCGGAGTTTGTGGTGGCGAAATCTGTGGCTAACAAAGAACTGGCGCTGGCAAACCAAGCCATTGCCAATAGTGCCGAAACTAAGTTGTTTAACGCGATGCGTATTGAAGATTTTGACTGCGTGGTTCGGCGGGCTCGCGCCATTCTGGTCAAGAGTATCGAAGAAATGCCCTCTATGGAGGAGGTAGCAGAACGCTTGGGAATGAGCAGCCGAACACTGCGACGTCAGCTTGGACGACAGGGCACCAGCTATAAAGAATTGGTGAATGATTTACGCAGGGAGACCACCATCTCCCAATTGGCATATAGCGACAAAAGTATTACCAGTATTGGAAGCCAATTAGGTTATTGTGATACTGCCGCCTTTAGTAATGCGTTTAAGCGTTGGACAGGGCAAACTCCGCGTCAATTTCGCACCATATACGGTATCTTGAGCAAGAACAATCAAAGCCTTTGACAAAGCTATAGAATATCGATAGTTTGACACCTTTCGAAGTGATCCGTTATTGGAGCAATCAAGAGGGTATAAACTATGACAGCCAAGGCTTCCTTTCTGGATGAAGTAAAAGACCTGATGCGCCGTGGGAAAACGGTGGATGGTTATGAGTACAACGTGAAAAAGCGTTACCACGAGCCAGCGCCGCAAACTAACCCAGAAGAATTTCAGAAAGTAGTGGAAAGCCGTCGTTCGGTACGTAAGTTCACTTCTAAGCCCATTCCAAAAGAAGTCTTGGATTCTTGCTTAGATATGGCCATCTTGGCCCCTAGCTCCTGCAATCTACAGCCTTGGGAATTTCATGTGGTGCAGAGTGCGGATAAAAAAGCAAAGTTGGTGGAGGCCTGCATGAGTCAGAACGCGGCGAAAACGGCTGCGGAACTGATCGTTGTGGTAGCACGTACCAAAAACTGGGGTAAAACAGCCAAACTGAATATCACGGATTGGCCCACGGAAAATATCCCCAAACACTGGCAATCGTTTTATTCTCGCGGCGTACCGTTTACCTATTGGCAGGGGCCATTTTATAGTGTGGGTGCGGTTAAAAAAGCGTTTGCTTCGGTGGCCGGCTTGTTTTCACCTGTGCCACGTGGCCCGTTCACTAAATCCGATATGCGGGTTTGGGCGGTGAAGAGCGTTGCCCTAGCCGCAGAAAATTTTATGTTGGCATTGCGTTCCCACGGTTATGATTCCTGCCCCATGGAGGGTATGGATGAAAAACGCGTACGCAAATTGTTGAAGTTGCCTTCCGACGCAGAAGTAGTGATGGTTGTTGGCGCAGGTGAACGTGCTGACGATGGTGTGTATTTTCCAAAAGTAAAATTTGATCGCAGTAACTTTGTTCGTTACCAGTAACGGGTTGCCTATTATATTTAATAAGTAAGCCCACGTTTCGGTGGGCTTACTTTAGTGGCAGCCAAACAGAAAATATGCTGCCTTTTCCTGGTGTGCTTTCAGCACAGATTTCTCCTTCATGCAGTTCCACCAGCTCCCATACCAGCGCCAATCCTAGTCCAGTGCCTATGTTTTGCGTATCGATATTCTCCCCGAGCTGTTCAAAGCGGCGGAACAGCTTGGTTTGATCTTCAGATTTAATGCCAACCCCAGTATCTGTCACATCAAAACGCAACCCTTGCCTATCCCTGCGTGTTTCCAATTCAAAACTTAATGACACGCTACCCTGTTTGGTAAATTTAATGCCGTTGTTGACTAGGTTAGTAAGAATCTGCACCAACCGTGTTCGATCTGCGCGTATGTGTGCAACCGGTGGTTGGGTGATGGTTAGGTTTAAGCCTTTGTTGCTGGCAAATGGCACCAGGGATTTTAAAACTTCTTCGCAAACAGGCTCTAGCTCAATATCTTGTTTTTCAATGGTGAGTTTGTCGGCTTCCAGTTTGGATAAATCCAAAATGTCATTGATGAGATTTAGCAGATGCCTGCCGTTGGCTTCAATGATGGATAAAGAATCGGCGAGCCTGCTCTTGTTGCCATCCTGAATGCTCTTTTGTGATCTAACGCTAAAGCCAATAATAGAGTTTAATGGTGTTCTCAGTTCGTGGGACATGTTTGCCAAGAAATTGCCCTTGGTTTTGTTGGCTTGTTCTGCTTCGTCTAAAGCAGCTTGTAAAGCCTTGGTTTTGTTGAATACTTCGTTCTCAACAGCTGACTTTTGATTCATGAGTAACAATACAAATAGCCCAAAAATGGCCACAATAAAAAAGCCTGATATAAGGACCAGCCAAACGTTGTAGCTTTGGTTGTCTGAGATAAATGTATGGTTGGCGGAATAAAAGATATTCCAGGTTTTATCAATAAAGCGCAGAGGGTAATTTACTTCAAATTGTGATCCTGAAATATTGTTGTTATAGATGATTTTCGGTTGCTGTTGATCGGTAACATCTTCCACCAATATGAAAAATTGTTCCAGATCCAATTTGTCTATTGTGTTGTTAAAAAAGTTGTTTGTTTGATATTCGCTGGCGATTAATCCAATGGCCTTGTTGTTTATAAAGATGGGTGATAGCACCAGAAAAGCATTTTCTACGCTCGTTTCGTTAACAAATAAAAAAGGTTTAGATACGGCAGTTTTTCTCTGTTGAAGAACCTCTTTAATAACCTTTAGTATGTTTGTGCTTGCGCCTAAGTCGAGCCCTATATGTTTGGAGTGAGTGGCCAGTGGATGTATGTAATAAATTGGGTAGTAATAATCTTTTGTTGTCGCTTGTATGCCGCTTTCACTCAGTTTGGACGAATCGAAAAAATAGTAAGGTTGTTGCAACCAAGAAGACATCTGTGTTTCGTAAAAGTCTCGATCCTGATGGGGCACGATGGGTATCCAATAGGTGGCATAATTGCTTTTTAGGTTGGAATACACATCTGAAACCAGAGCGTTGAATTGGTGAAGATTCAAGTCGGGGATTTCGTTGATTGTTCTCGCTAATATTATTGAGTGGTGTTCGATCTGTTCAAGGTTTTGTTGCAGTGCTTTGTGTATTCCGCCTGCTTTTTCTTCAAAAATGATTTTCAGTTTTCTATCTTCTTCATCACGGGTTTGTGTGAAGAGAATGCTGGCCAGTGCTACCAATGCTAGGTAAATTAGAATAAAAGAAGAGGCTTTGGTTTTGTTCGACCATTGAGCAGCGAGAGTGCTGGCCAAAATAATAGGAGTAAAAGCAAAGGTTCCAATGGTGTCTCCCACCCACCAGTGTAGCCAGTTGGTAAAAGCGGTTTCTTCAGGAATAACCTGATTATAGAGCAAAGCTTGAGTGCCCACGCTGGCTGAAATTAAACACGCTAATGGGCCGCCCAATAGGGCGAAGAGTATTGGGGTGTTAATGTCCTGCTCTAAATGAGGGTAACGGGTGTAGCGTAATATTAATATTCGAGCGAATGCGACTTGCAGCATTGTTCCGGCTGCGATTTCGGCAGCGGTGATCCAAATGGGGGACGGTTCAAACAGTGATCCCTGTGCAAAGTGAAGGTTTAGCACAAAGGAGCCAATACCAATGCCGATGATGGTAACAGGCCCGGCCAGCATGGCCATCATTAGCGCAAATCCGGCTGCAGGCCAGATAGGGCTGGCGAAGCCCGGGGGAATAGCAAAAAAATTTGCCATCATGCCTAATACCCAATAGCCCGCGAAAGCGAGAGCAAGGCTGGCAATTGGGCGCAAAGGTTTCATGGTTGACTACTTAATTCCTTAATGTTCAAAAAGGCTTCAAATCAAGAGTCTTGATCCTTTTTCTTTGCCCTTGGGTGGGCATTATCGTAGACCTTAGCTAAATGTTGGAAGTCTAGATGAGTATAGACCTGAGTAGTGGAAATATCCGCATGGCCCAGTAATTCCTGCACGGCGCGTAAATCTCCGCTGGATTCCAGCATGTGGCTGGCAAAAGAATGGCGTAGTAGGTGCGGATGAAGATTGCGGTCAATGGATTGCTTTATGCCCCAGTGTTTTAAGCGCTTTTGAATGGTGGAAGGATGCAGAGCCGTGCCCCGCTTGCTGATAAAAAGGGCATCACACTGCGGGTTAAATTGTTCACGCAGATTCAGCCATTGAGTAATGGCTTGTTGTGCCATTCTACCTACGGGCACCACGCGCTCTTTGTTACCTTTACCTAACACGCGCACGGTGCAATCTTTGGCTTGATAATTATGAAGTGGTAAAGATATCAGCTCACTTAAACGTAAGCCCGAAGAATAAAATAACTCTAAAATTGCAAGATCACGCACCGCCAATGGATCGCTGTCATCAATATTGAGCAATTGATTCATTTGATCCGCATCTAAAGTGTGGGGTAGTGTTTTTTCGCCCTTTGGAGGTCGGATGCCTACGGCAGGGTTGTTTTTAATGCGTTTTTGTTTTGCTAAAAATTGAAACAGGCCACGTGTGCTGGCGAGCAGCCGTTGCATGGATTTATTTTTGGCGCCTTTTCTGTGCCGTTCGGCAATTAACAATCGAATGTGGTGGGGTGCTATGTCGTTTATGTCAGATACGTTCTGCTTCTCACAAAATTGAACCAGCACATTTAGATCTCGACCATAACCGGCTACGGTGTGAGAAGAGAGCTGACGTTTTTGCTGCAAGTGAGCAAGGTATTCTTCGACAACGCTGGTCAGCTCGCTATTCATATAGAGTTAGCATTTAGGTTAAGCAAAAATACAAGCGTCGGCTAAGAATATCGCCCATGTAACGGGCAAAGCTGGTGTCCATATTTGAGTTGAAGTGGTTGGGGTCGGTGCTGCCGATGGCCAGGATACCCAAGTCTACTTTAAAGTGTAGCGGCACTAGTAGAGCGGAGCCTTCGCTGCGATCATATCCAGGAAATAAGAATTTCATTTCCTGTTGGCGTAGCGTTGTACAGATAATACGATCCCTTCTCAGCAAATCACCCAAAACGGCTTGCATTTCATGATTGCTGGTTTGCACAAAGGCGCCTTTTTCCGCGCAGGCTTTATATAAAAACAAACCCACATGGCTGAGATCGAAGGATTTGTTTAACACTTGTTGTAGAGTGTTAGCCAGTTCTGCAACGGTATTTACTTCCAGTAAACCGAGCCCTAATGTTTTGATTTGGCTAAACAGGCGATCATTATCACGGGCTACGCTAACTAATTCATTCATTTTATGGCGTAGCTCAGTATTACGATGACGCAGAACACTGGCTTGACGTTCTAATAAAGACGATGCGTGGTTGTGCCCGTGGGGCAGAGCCATATCGTAAAGTACATCTGGGCGGTTTAGAAAAAATTCCGGATGATCACGAAGATATTCCGCTACTTCACCGGCATCAATTTTTGTTTGTTGTTCTTGTTCTGCCATCATTTCGGTCATAAGAATAATGTCCCATCGTAAACGGTGGTGGCGGGGCCGGTCATATAAACCGGTTGCCCTTCGCCTTGCCATTCTATTTCTAAGGTTCCCCCTGGCAAGGTTACATTAACACGGTTATCAACAAGATTAGCAGCTATTGCGGAAACTGCAGCCGCGCAGGCGCCAGTACCACAAGCTTGGGTTTCGCCAACGCCGCGCTCGTACACACGCAGTTTGATGTTGCCGCGATCTACCACCTGGCAAAATCCGATGTTGGCTTTGTTGGGAAATCGGGGGTGGCTTTCCAATTTTGAGCCCAGTTTTTTAACGGGAGCCGATGCCACGTCTTTAACCATGAGAACGCCATGGGGGTTGCCCATGGAAACGCAGGCCAGCTCATGGATGTCGCTATCCACGTTAAAACGATAAATGGGATTACGGCCATCGGCTTGCAGAGGTATCTGTTCAGGCTCGAAAATGGGGTTGCCCATGTTCACTCGCACTTGATCATCGCCTACCAGGCTTAGCTCGATACGACCGGTGTTGGTTTGAACCGGAATGGTATCTTTATGGGTAAGGCCCTTGTCGCGCACAAAGCGGGCAAAACAGCGGGCGCCGTTGCCGCATTGTTCCACTTCGCTACCATCAGCGTTAAAAATGCGATAATTGAAATCCACATCAGGCGTCGATGGTGGCGATACCATTAGCAGTTGATCAAAGCCCACGCCGGTATGACGATTCGCCAGCCGACGAATCTGTTCGCTGTTGATTTGTATGTTCTGGGTAACTTGGTTAATCACCATAAAATCGTTACCCAGGCCGTGCATTTTGGTAAATTCTATTTTCATAATACGGCTAGGGTATCAAAGATTCGCAGGCAAGTTGATCGTCGTAGGTTTCACGGCGGCGAATGGTGTAATACTTGTCCCCATCAACCATGATTTCAGGGCAACGGTTACGGGTATTGTAGTTGGAGCTCATCACAAACCCGTAGGCACCGGCAGAACACACCGCCAGCAAATCGCCGGGTTCGATATTCAGCTCACGATCTTTGCCGAGAAAGTCGCCGGTTTCACACACCGGGCCAACCACATCGTAGCTTTGGTTTTGCCCGGCTTTTTGCTGCACCGGGATAATGTCCTGCCAGGCGCTATACAAAGAAGGGCGAATCATATCGTTCATGGCGGCATCTACCACGGCGAACTGTTTGATCTCGGTGGATTTCAACAGTTGTACCTCAGTCACCATAATACCGGCATTAGCGGCAATGGCGCGGCCTGGTTCCATCACCACTTTTAGGTTGCGGCCTTCCAGTTTTTTCAACAATTCACCCACATATTCCTGGGGGCTGGGTGGTTGTTCGTCGCGGTATACCACGCCCAGGCCGCCGCCAATATCCACATGTTCAATGGTTATGCCTTTGGCTTGCAGCTGATCGATGCGCTCAAGTAGGCGATCCATGGCATCCATAAATGGGTTTACTGTGGTGAGCTGAGAGCCGATATGGCAATCAATTCCCGTTACTTTAATGTTCGGTAACTCGGCAGCTCGCTCGAACACGGCAATGGCGCGATCGATATCAATGCCGAATTTGTTTTCCTTCAGCCCAGTGGAAATATAAGGGTGAGTTTGAGCGTCCACATCGGGGTTTACGCGCAAAGAGATGGGGGCTACTTTGCCCACTTCACCGGCAACGCGGTTAAGGATTTCCAGCTCCGCTTCTGATTCCACATTAAAACAATACACACCCACTTCCAACGCGCGAACCATTTCTGCTGGTAGTTTACCAACGCCGGAGAAAACCACTTTGCTTGGGTCGCCACCGGCACGCAGCACCCGTTCCAGTTCCCCTTGGGAAACGATATCGAAACCAGCACCGAGCTTGGCCAGTACGTTGAGCACTGCCAGGTTGGAATTGGCTTTTACCGCATAGCACACCAAGTGAGGGTGATCGCCAAAAGCAGAATCAAAGGCTTGCCATTGCTGCTCAAAGCCTTGGCGCGAGTAGATATAGCAGGGAGTGTCTACAGCCTTGACGATATCTTTCACCGCTAGGTTTTCGGCAAATAATTGGCTGTCACGATATTCAAATTGGCTCATTCAGTATTCTCTTCAGTGGTCACGGCTGTTTCGTCTTTGGCGTCTTCTTTCTCTTGGTTTTGTATCTCTTCACAGGCAGCGGTTCGGCAAGGCTGACTGGTTTGAGCTGGAGGAGGGGTGTCCTCAGGCAGATACAATGGGCCCTTTTGCCCGCAAGCACTGATGCTTGCTAGGCTTAAGGCACTAACAAAAAGCCAGATACGTGGTGTGGCCATGGGGGATTCCGTTAAAAATGGGTTGGCGCCATTATAACCGTCAATGGGGGTGGGGGCGACTGTGGGTTTAGGGGGACTGAGGGATGTTGAAGGGATCGTGTTTGGCCACGTAATTGGAGAAGTCGTGCATGAATTCTGCGTAGTCTTGATGCAGGTAATGATGCAGGGGTACCTGACCTAGTGAGCGAACTCGCTTTGGATTTACGTTGATTGCTTGGTTTTTCAAGGTTGCCTGCATAACGGCATCTATAGTTAGAAACTGCCCAAGCTGCCCCTGTTCAAAAGCGCTAAATATCTCTTTGTAGTTGCTAAAGTAGCGGATCTGTTGAAGGTGAGCAGGGGTGCTGGCAACAAAGTTTTGTTGCCATACAGCATTCACCAAAACGCCAATAGGCTGTGTTTTGGCAATCTTTTCGTCGGGGTGCGCCCATAGGGACTTTTGTGTGATGAAAAGCGGAACTTCAGATCGCACGAAAGGTGCGGTATAAAGCTCTTCAACAATGGGGATCCGTATGGCTTCTCCATCCACCTCTTTATTGTTAAAGGCTTTTAGAGAGCTGACGGTGTGCATATAAATAAACTCGGGGTAGCATTCCAAAGAGTAATATACCTTTTCTAAGGTATTGTTATGTTTCGTGTATTGTTCTGCGTCGGAAAAGAAAGCGATCTTTTGCGGGCAGTATTCCGCAAAACCTGCACTAGGTATGATCAGAAGCAAGAAAAGCAGGTGGGCCATCCGTGTAGCCATTGATTACAATCCAATTTGCGACAATATGAATAAACATAGCAGAAAAAACAGGCTAGTTTGTTTTGGTTATGCCGTATTGCTGCTCCCATTGAGCTAATTCATCCAGGGTGTGGCGAATAAATTTGTTTGTGCCAGATTGCAGTAACTTCATGCGGTCTTCTGGAATAAATACTTGATCGTGCAAATGCTTACTGGCCCAGCCTGCAACAGCAACCATGATATGGATTAAGTCTTTTCCCTTTGGTGTCAGGTAGTAAAGCTTCCGTCTTTTGTTGTCTGGGTGCACGATGCTGGCCACCAGACCGTCTTGCTGAAGCTTGGCCAGGCGGTCGCTTAAAATATTGCTGGAAATACCTTCGTCCCCTTCCAAAATGTCGCGAAATTCATGGCGTCCGAGCATAAGCAGGTCACGCACGATCAGAAGTGTCCAATGATCCCCAACGATATCCAGGCCACAGGCTAC
>JBFKSL010000057.1:0-12832 GCA_041626995.1 Ketobacter sp.
CAATTTGTTGAGTGATACTTTTATTTCTTCAATGGGGGCGTTAAAAATTCTGGCGGTTACAATATTTAAATTTGGGCAGTTCTTCTTTAATTCTGGCATTACCGATGCCGAAATGATTGAGCTTTTTCCTGTGCCCGATTTTCCGGTTAGGAATAAAATAGGGTAGTTTGCGTGTAATATCCAGTCTGATATTTCGTGCTCTAGTTTATCTGTGCGTTCATGCTTTTGGTAATCTGATATTTCTTTGGGTGTGTTGCCGTATGGTGCAAGACGAAAACGGCCGGGGTTGTATTCTTCGTTACGGTGAAAGCTGCTAGATTCTACTCGACTTTTAATAAATCCTTTAGCTATGAGAAGGAACAGCGGGATAAACAAAATGAATGCTCCCGCACTAGGTGAGACATTTAGTGTGCTGCAAAAACCTAAAAGCTTCTCGGCTGTATCGTTAAAGTCACTGATATAGGCTGTTATTCCAACTAAATAGATAGATGCAGTTGCTAGTATTGGAGGGTTTTTTAAAATTCTCATTATAGGTTTTACTTTGTTTGGAGGCACTTGCCTACAGAAAAATTAAGCCAACATATTGTCTATGTGCTTTGCTCCGAGATTAGCATAAATATCAAAGGATCATGCTCAGTTTTCGTGGTCTAGTAAAAAGTTGATGGCGAATTCTGGTGTGCTGGATAAATTATATTCAAACTATTTGAGCAAATAGAGGCTCAGTGGCTAAATAGGGGCTGTGCTACTCTGCTAAGGAATCGTCTGACGAACTGAGCTGCTGCTTGGGCTTTAAAATATTAAACGCAGCATCAAGGTACTGTTGCGACAAATCCCAATCACCATTGCTGCTGGCGTTTTTGGATTCGCGTAAATAGGCATTTTTTAAATAACGTCGTGCCTGTAAAATTTGGTCAGAATCGGGGAAGCGTTGTTGTAACTGATCCAGTAGGGTATAGGCACTGTGGCTTTCGTTTTCAGGTAGCAGATAGCCGCGATCAGCCCTTTGTTTGATCTTTTCCAGCCATTGCTCTGCTGTCCATTGGGGAGAAGGTTGTTCTTCTATTGGCAGTTCTTTGGCAGCTTCAATCTGCTTTGGCACTTCAGCAATCTCTGGCTGCTCTATTTCGGTTTGCTGAATAGGGCTTGTTTCCAGAAGTGAATGATCCTCAAATTCTGTCTGTTGCTCCGCTGTTTCCACCATGACAGAGGGTTTGTTTATCTCTGGAACGAGCGGCTGCTGCGACCAAATACCCAACCCAATGGCTGCCAAAGCTACGGCACCTGCTGCCCATCCCCACAAGGGAATTACTGATTGTTTAATTTGAGATTCGCTTGTTTCCTGAGATGATGGAGCTGCAACATTGTGCTGGGTGACGATGGTGGGCAGTTCTACTTCTTTGACCCCATCACTGCGCTGACTTTGCCCCAGGGTTTCTTCTTGTTCTACAAGGCGCCGGGTTTCCCCTGGCACAATGGTGATCTCATCGCCACGGGGGGCGGCAAGGGTTTCTGCTTCGTGATCCACTGGTGCAGGTGTTTTTTCCTGCTGGATACCCAGTAGAGTTTCCGCATCGGAACTGGTAGCTATAGGCGCGGAAGATGCGGGCTCGGGATGAGGCACAAACATGGTTTGCTCATCATCATTCAGCGCGGCTTCCACTTCCCGTCGTAATAACAAAAAATCCGTAACAGGAATGGGGTGATCGTGTTGTGCCTGCTCAAGCCCACTCATCAGGTGGCCAAAGCGCAGAGGGTCTTTCTGCACTTCGGCCAACAGATAATCACGAATTTCTGAGCGCTGTTTTTTGCCTTTACGAAAATCGTTAAAGTAGGCCGACAGTATTCTGCTGGACATCCGCCCTCAACTTATATGGTGCTGGTGCCAGCGTTAAAGAAAAATTCCCCAGCTTCATGGCCAGCATAGCGGGCAGGGGCGTATTCTGGTACCTGTTGTACGGCCAGGTTTTTGGTTTTGTTTCTAACTTTGGAAAGCACGTTGCGGTAGATGGAATGGCCTTCCACGATACCGTCTGCATTTTGCAGCACATCCAAAAAGGCGCGGGCAAATACGGAATGGCCGTCGCCGCCGCCATCCATTACCGGTGCTACACCGCCAGAAGTTAACACGGTACGCGCACGAGCTTGTGACATGGCCATAATCCATTCTTTCTGTAACTCTTCTGACATGGTTTCATCCACTCGAGGCATGGCTGCCACAGAAAGGGTACCAGCATAGCAGGAGTCGGCCACCACCATTACGTGTTTGGCGGGCAGTGTGTTTAAGATATCAGAAATGGCCGCGTTGGAAAGCCAGTTACGGGTGTTGTCGGGCTTGGCATCCACAGGCAACCAATAGCCGTTATTGGTGTTGTCATCTATTTCGCCATGGCCAGCGTAGTAAATTAACAGATTGTCTTTTTCGGTTAGTTGCTCTCGCAATTCATTTAAAGCTGCCAGCATTTCGTAACGGGTAGCGTTGCGTAATACTCGGGTTTCAAAGCCGAATTTATCTCGCAAAACTTGAGCGGTTTTATTGGCATCGTTCACCGCAGTTTGTAGTTTCGGGTAAGACTCATCACGATATTCGTTATTGCCAATTATCAGGGCATAGTATTTGCCTAAATCAATATCGGAAGTGATGGGTTTGCCTTTTTCTGCCACCGGTACTTGGGTTGTGGTAACGGCTTTTTCTGGTACCAGCGTAAAATTAAAGGCTACTTTGTTGTTGTTATTATCGATGGCTTCCAGTTTTACGGTTTTACGGCTGCCGTCTAACGGCACGTTTACCCAAAACAGGTTGTACTCATCGATGGTTTGTTCCTTGCCGTTCACTTTAAAGCTCTTCAAGCCTTCTGGCGCTTTGATTTTTCCAACCACTTCTTTTTCAGGAACGTTGGACTTCACCGGAATGGAAGGCATGCCGCGCATTAATGTCATCGGTGGATCGATAATTTCAATCACTGGCATGCTGGAAACGTCGGCTACTAGGGTTTGGGTTTCCAGTATGCTGCTGTTAGTGGTAGCCACCTGAGCATCCAGCTGTTGCAGCTTGGCGTTCACCACAGCCAATTGTTCTTGTTGTGTGGCTACTTCCGTTTTGGCTTTAGTCAATTCACCTCGCAATTGCTTGATTAAAGCCTGGCTTTGTTCATGCACATCTTTCGATTCCTGGGCAAACAGGGCAAGCTCCGCATCTTTCTGAATTTGTTGCGCTTGCGCTAATGATTGTTTGCGTTGAGATATTTCCTCGCGAGCCTTAGCCAGTTGGCCTTGCGCGGCGGCCAGTTGTTGGTTTTTGTAAGCAACCTCGTCTTTCAGGCGCGCCAGTTCTTTTTGATCTACTGCGTGCACTTCAACAGTGGAGGCATATAAAAGGTCGTCGCTTTCCAGCCCTGCTGCACGGCGGTAAAAATTGAGAGCCAGTGCTTTATCTTGCGCAACACCCATGCCTTTCTCGTACAGGTTGCCCAGGTTGATTAAGGCGCGAGAATAATTTTGTTTGGCCGCTTTTTCATACCAAACCGAAGCGGCCTGATAGTCTGGTTTCAGGCCAAGGCCTTTCTCATAAATTTCACCTACGTAGGTTTGTGCTTCCGCATCACCTGCCTGGGCCACCGGCAACCAAATTTTTAGGGCAGTCGCGTAATCGGCGCGGTCAAAAGCGACATACTCACCACCACGAATTTCGCAATCGGTGGCTGTGGTTTTAATGGGCCGTCGGGCGGTAAGGAAGGTGGTGTGGCTGCCCAGCTTTTTCACCTGGCCTGGCAGCAGGCAATCGATTATCAGTAGGTCATCCGCATTTTTACTGCCATTTTCATCCGTTGCTGTTGTGGTGGGTGCGGGTGCCGTAGCGCAGGCACTCAATACAACACTAAAGAAGCCAATGGAAAACCCCTTAAATGAAAAACCGTTCCTTATCATTTTTTTCATGAATCACCTCGAACCCTAAGTATTGGAAGAGTATACCCTTTACTGTGTACCTGTCGGCGTAACTTTTCCACAATCCTGCTGGTTAATATTTGAACCAAATCTCACTTGATGCCACCAAAGAGGCCAGTTTTGTCGATGGTCGGTGCCATCCAGCTTCTGAAAGACAGAATTTGGCTGGTTTTGGCTAAATTGCTCTATCCATTGCCACAGAACTTGCGTGTCGTTGGCGCCTGCCAGATGCCACTGAGCAATACAGGGGGGCAGTACCGGCTGCGTTGCCGGGTCCAAGGAGCGGTTCAAAGGCGTAAATTGATGATATTTCGTCCATTTATCCACCTGAAGATTACCCGCTAAGGTGACCACTTGCACTGGGTTGGGTAGCCTAGCTGCTAATAATACTGCAAGTGTGCCGCCGCCACTGTGGCCAATCAAGGTAATGGGTTGATCTGGCGGTAATTGTTGTTGAAGCGCTTTTTTCATGCTGGTGACGGTGTCTTCGCTGTAACGGGCCAGTGTCCATTGCACAGGATTACAATGGGGATCGTTGTTAATGAAATGACATGGCCGCCCTAAATACAGGGCTGGCTCAGGGTCTTGTTGCATCCACTCCAAAACCAGTGATCGTTTTGGGGTGGGATCGAGGCTGGGCTTACCGTAGCGGTTCACCGGGCGACCATCGCCTTCAATATATACGTGCCAGCGCTGACTGCCATTGGCGTCGCGTGCGGCTTCATTCATAAACACTCTGTGCAGAAATGGCTTGCCTTGAAGGGTTTGTGCTGGAAGATTGTGAGCGGGATCATTATGCAGACTTGAACAGGATACAATCTGCATTAAGCCACAGAGCAACAAAATGACTGTAGATAATTTGATCACGGCTTTTGTGTTGGCAATGTCTATGTGGTGTCACCTCAAATAAAACCAGAATGGTATACCATGGAAAACGGGAATTCAGTGGGGCTTTACGGAAAAATTCCGGCCCTTGGGGATTTTGTCAGCCGCAATCTGCCCATGCAGTTCACCACCGGCTGGGATCAGTGGATGCAAGGCTGCCTGCTGGGCTCTCAGCAGCATTTGGGCGGAGCCTGGTTAGAGGCGTATCTCACCAGCCCTGTGTGGCGCTTTGTTTTGTCGGCAGGGGTTTTGGGTGCGTCAGGTTGGGCGGGGGTTATGATTCCCAGCGTGGATAAAGTAGGACGTTATTATCCTTTTATATTGGCTCAGGCTTATGCCGCCGAAACGCCAGCAACACTGCTTATGGTGGAAAATGAAGATTGGTTTATCGCGTTGGAACAGGCCGCGCTTTTAGCGCTTCAGGATGGCATGACGCTTGAGCATATTGAGGCGGCGGCCGCCAAAATACCTGAGCTTAACTTAACGAAAGTATCGCAGCGTGAGCCGTGGCAAATGGGAAAACCCGTCGCCCTTACATTGCAATCTTCCGCTCAGAATCCATTAAATGCCTACCCCTCTTTACTGCATGAGTTGTTGCAGCAACGCTTATCCTGTTACAGTCTGTGGTGGAGCGCAGGCTCTGAGCAGGTTAACCCTGCGCAATTAATTACAGGTTATTTACCGACGCCACAGTGTTACACTTCGTTTTTAGCGGGGGAGTGGCAGCAATGGGGTTGGAGTGATCCGTTTGCAACGGTTTCACCATTGGCGTTTCTGGGTAACTCCTGCGACAATTAACAAGATAATCACAACGAGTAAAAAGCTGCATGGTGCAGACCCACTGGCTTAGTAGCGCCGCAACACACTGTGGTGCTGTTCGAAACATGAATGAAGATGCGTTCCTGAATCGTAACAACGATGGTTTATGGGTTGTTGCCGACGGAATGGGAGGGCATGAGGCTGGTGAAGTGGCCAGCGAAATGATTGCCAGTTCTTTGGGCAACGCCAATATCCAGCAGCCCCTAGCTGATGTGGTGGATACCCTCGAAGACACCCTACTCGAAGTGCATCATAAAATTCGCAGTTACGCTCGCACCCATTGTGAAGGTCGTACCATGGGCAGTACCGTGGTATCGCTGTTTGTACGTGAAAAGGTGGGTGTGTGTTTGTGGGCCGGTGATTCCCGCCTTTACCGCTATCGAAATAATCAATTACAAAGCATCTCTGAAGATCACAGCCAAGTAAACGAAATGCTTATCCGTGGCATGATTACCCCCGAAGAGGCACAGAACCACCCGGCATCTAATGTGATCACCCGGGCAGTTGGTGCCAGCGAAACCCTGTATGTGGATGTGACTCTGGTGGAATTGCAGCCCGGTGATCTGTATCTGTTGTGCAGTGATGGTTTGTATGGTGCGATCAGCGAAGAGGAAATTGCCAGGCATCTGGCCATGGATGATGTGGAGTCCATAACCGAAAAATTAATTGAATCGTCCTTGCGCGAAGGGGCTCGTGACAATGTCACAGTCATTGCGGTGAAAGTGCAATGATGACAGAACAAAAAGAAATGGAGTTGTCTCAGGCGATTCGATTGTTGTCACGTCAGTATTGTGATGGTGAATTCAATAAAGGTGAATATCGGCGCCGTAGACGCGAAATTTTACAGCAGTGTGTTGATCATGATGTGGGTACGGTTGCGGTCGAGCAAGATGAAGTGGAATTGCTCGAGCAATCCAAGAAACCCCCATCCCTAAACTGGATGCCCTATGTCATGGTGGTAGTGACAATGGGGGTAGTTGCCATTATGGGGTATCTAGCCCACTCCATGATGTAGCCTTTAGCAGGGATTTAACCATGGATGATCGAGTAGATGTATGGGTTGGCGACATTACCACCCTAAATGTGGATGCGGTGGTGAATGCAGCCAACAACCAGCTGGCAGGTGGCGGTGGTGTTGATGGAGCCATTCATCGAGCTGCCGGGTTTGATCAATTACAGCAAGCCTGTCGAGCCATTGGTGGTTGTGCCACCGGTCAGGCTGTGCTCACCCCTGGTTTTAAACTTCCCGCCAAAGCCATCATTCATACCGTGGGCCCTGTGTGGCACGGTGGTTCAGCCAATGAAGCCGAATTACTCCGTTCCTGCTACAGCGAATGTTTAACACTGGCGGTGAGGGAAGGCTTTCGTAGTGTGGCCTTTCCTGCCATAAGTTGTGGCGTTTACGGTTATCCCAAAAAAGAGGCCGTGGCAATTGCTTGTGAAGAAGTTGAGCGCTGCTTGGAAAGTTATTTGATGATTGAAAAAGTGGTGTTTGCGTGCTTTGATCAAGCCATGGCAGACCTATATAACAAAACACTGACAGGAATGTGATAGTCTGATAGCAGCTTGGTTACGCCACTACAGATTGCGCCGGAGAAAGTCGTAAATATTGCTGCCCCCATAGCTTAATGGGGCGTGAAATAGGAAAGTTATCAATATTCAACGGTTTTGGTTTGGGTTGGTTGCGCACTTCCAGACACCAGGTGTTTTCATCAAAAAAACGAAACTCAAGGCACTCGCCCGAATGGCGGCAAGGTTGATACACACCAGAAGTGAAGGGCTGGGAAAGCTCCATTTCATCGAGAATATTCAATTCCAGATCCAATAAATAAATATGCAGGACTTCCTCATAGGGGTTGTCATCGTTTGTGATCACTATATAACGTTGGCCTACAGAATATTGGTCAACGATCTGTTTGCCTTTTACCTTGCGTCCAGTGGGGTAGTTTTGAAGCAGCAGGTGCGCGCGTTTGGGTGAGCGCCCCCAGTGGCTGCACTCCAAAGAAAACAAATTCACTTTTTGCAGATGACTCATGGCGGCGGCCCGCGAAAGATTTCATATTGTGTTCCATTCTATTTTGGCTTTACTCTACCCCTTATTAAAAATTCAGAGTTAAAAATGTGGAATATTTACAGTTAGGGGGATGTTGTGGCTGATAAACCTATGATTCCGAAAGAAGTGAAGCGCTTCGTAGCGGCCATGTTGGCCGTTATCGCCTTTATTGCCATTGCCGCGGTTATCGTGGATCTTAACTATGGTCAGTGATTTCCCTCACCTAGAGGTTCGCTTGCCCTCTTGGCTGGAGTCGGTGGTGAAATTGGGCGATCAGGTAGAGTCTGAAAAGGAGAGGCTCGCCCTAGCCATTGAATTAAGCCGCCTGCAGAGCGTTCACGGCACTGGCGGCCCCTTTGGCGCGCTGGTATGCAACACCAGTACTGGTGAGGTGATTGGGGTAGGGGTGAATCTCGTTCAGTCTGCTGGGCTTAGCAGTGCTCATGCGGAATGGGTGGCCTGGTCGGTGGCGCAAAGGTCAACCGGCAACTATGATTTAGGAAGTAGCGTCAACACTCCTATGGCGTTGTATAGCAGCGCCCAACCTTGCGTTGCCTGCTGGGGAGGCTTAGTGTGGAGTGGTGTGCGTAAGCTGGTGTATGCCGCGACTAAACAAGATGTAGAGAATTTGCTTGGTTTTGATGAAGGCCCGATACCAAAAGACTGGCGTGCCAAGCTGCGCAGTCGCGGTATTGACGTGCAGGGTCCGTTACAACGCAAGCAGGCAGTTCATGCGCTACAGCTATACAAACAAAGTGGGGGCTTAATTTATTCGCCTCGCCAAGGATAATTAACTGTTCGCACTTGAGGGAACCGATGCGCGTTCTAGGAATAGAAGGGAACAAACTATTTCGCAGTATTCTGAGTAATCAGTTTGATAACGAAGGTGTGCTTTATGTGCTGAAAAGCAATGGTGCCGAAGCGCTCGAAGCCACCAAGTTGCTTGTATTCGACTTCATCTGTGTGTCCATGTATTTGGACGACATGTCCGCCACTGAGTTTATTCAAAAAGTTAGGCAACTACCTCCCTATAAGAATACCCCCATCGTACTGTTTACCTCGGAGCATGATGATGCACTGATTGCCGATGTGCTTAAAGCTGGAGCAACGGAAGTATTTCATCGGGAAGAGATTGATGAGTTGGTTGTTTTTATCAAACGGTACAACATTCGTTATCAAGAGCTACACGGCACGATTCTTTATATAGAAGATTCCATCGCCCAACAGGAAACCGTAAAACACATCTTGGAAAGCATTGGTTTGGAAGTGCAATGCGTTACCAGCGCCGAAGAAGGTTGGGAGTTGTTTCGAAAAAACCACTATGACCTATTAATTGTCGATGTGGTGTTAACAGGTGATATGAGCGGCATTCGCTTTGTGAATAATGTGCGGCGTGTGTGCGGAGAGCAAGGTGATACACCCATACTGGCAGTGAGCGCTTATGACGAAGCTTCACGACGAATTGAGCTGTTAAATCGAGGTGCCAATGATTACGTATCCAAACCGGTGTTACCTGATGAACTGATTGCGCGGGTGCGCGGTTTAATTGGGCAAAAGCGTGCCATGCTGCAGATTCGCGAAGAACAAGAAAAAACCATTAATCGTTATGAATATACTGATGGAACCACTCAGCTTCCTAATCGAAAAATGTTGCTACAACTGTTGGAGCAGGAGTTGGCACGAGCGGTAAAACATGATCACTACAGCGCATTAATCTATCTTGACCTGGATAATTTCAAAAGCATTAATGACTCTATGGGGCATGAAGTGGGCGACCAGGTTTTGCGTTATATGGTTGAAAGGGTGAATCGCATAAAAAGGCGGGAAGACACCTTAGCTTCGTTGGGCGGTGATGATTTTGCCCTGCTGGTTTCTGAGGTGGGGTCTACCACTCAAGCTGCTGCGGATTTCTGCCGTAATATTGCTGATCGTCTTCATCGCTCGTTGTTTCGTCCCTTTGATATTAATGGCAACCTGATTCAAACAGGCGCTACGCTGGGTATTGCGTTATTTCCTTCTCAGCAGGCCAGTTCTTTGGATGTATTCAAGCAGGCAGAAACCGCATTTCACCAGGCAAAGAAAAACTCCATTACTCATATCTCGTTTTTCTCACGTGAATTACAAAAAAATGTGGAGCGGCGTTTTACTTTGCAAATGGCGTTGCGAAAAGCCATTCATCAGGGCAAACTTGAGTTGTATTACCAACCGCTGTTTGATGCTCAGCGTCAGCTCTGCAGCATGGAAGCTCTAAGCCGTTGGTGTTTCGATGGTGATATGATATCTCCTGAGCTGTTTATCGGCATTGCCGAAGAATGCGGCTTAATTCATCCGTTGGGTGAATGGGTGTTACATACCGTTATATCCCAATTGAAAGAGTGGCAGCAGACCCCCCTTCCTAAAAGCTTCCAAGGCTTAGCCTTCAATGTTAGCCCTAATCAACTTTCCAGTGAAAACTTTAGCCAGCGCTTAATTCGGGCGTTGGACGAATCTGGTGTGGATCACCGTTGGCTAAAAATGGAGATTACAGAGAATTGTTTAATTTCTAACACCGAGCGTGCCAGTAACCAATTAAAGCGTTTACGTGACTCTGGCATTGGTGTGGCCATTGATGACTTTGGGACGGGTTATTCCTCGTTATCCTATCTGCCGCAATTGCCGGTAAATCAGCTGAAGATTGATCGTAGTTTTGTCTGGCGCATGGAAGACGGCCCCGAAAATCACGCCATTATTGACACAATCATCAATATGGGAAAAGCTTTAAATATGTCTATTGTGGCGGAGGGTGTGGAGACTCAGGAGCAGCTTTCTGTTCTTACTCAGAAGGGGTGCGATTACTTTCAGGGTTTCTATCTGAATGAGCCCATGAATAGTGAAGATGCCGGGAAATTACTACGGGAGCTTGCTGAGTCAGCTTCCCATCCAGCCTAAACCGCTCTCTCAGAAAGACTTTTCAATTATGGTATATTAATCCCTTGAGCTGATTTCCCCATCTATTGGATGTATACAAAGGGTGTGATGTTGTGTTTTGGTTGTTTGTGGCATTAGGTACAGTGGTTTTTGTGTTGGCCGTGGTGGCAGCTGTGCTGTGGGTGAAGGTATGGCGTTTGCAAAAACAACAGAAGCTACAGCACGCTCAGCGTGAGATAGAGAAGGCTCAGGCGGAACAAAAGCGTAATGATTATATCCATGAAAGTCTCAATGTGATTGCCCGCGCGGTATTAGATGGCCAGTGCCCCATAACCGAGGGCTGTATTCGTATGGCGGTATTGCTGGGTAACATGTCCTTAGACTGTGACACCAAGCATCGCTTCTCCATTGTTTTCGAAATCTATAATGCCACCCGTCATATTCCAACTCACGATCAGTGGAAGGCGCTTCCCCGTAAAGATCAGCGTAAATTTGAACAGGAAATGCGGGTTCTGGAGAAACAACACAAAGCAACCATTGAAGAGGTAATGGCCTTTGTGCGCGACAATCCTTTCGGTAATGGTGTAGGATCTTCCCTACACTAAACCCCAGGGAAGACTGTGATGGCTTGCGGTGGAATTATAAAAAAGTCACTTGTTCTTTTTCTCACTCTTATTCTACTGAGTGGTTGCGCGGTTCAGTTTGTGTATAACCAGTTAGACTGGTTAATCCCGTGGTATCTCAGTGATTACATGGAGTTGGATGGCGATCAAGAGGAGGTATTTGATCAACGTCTTCAGCAATACCTAGCTTGGCACCGTTCAGAGCAGCTTCCCCAGTATGCCGTGTTTCTTCGCTCTGTAGCAGACAGAGCAGAGCAGCGGCTGTCCCGCAGTGACATTCAATATGTTCAAACCGAAACCGAAAAGTTTGCCGAAGCTTTAATTAGTAGGTTATCACCGGATATGGTGGAATTGTTTGCCCTTTCTACCGATGAACAATTGCAGGATTTGTTTCAACAGTTTGACAGAGACAACCAGGAGTTTCGCGAAAAATATATCGAGGTCAGTGAAAAAGAGCAGCGTAAACAAAGGCAGAAAGAGGTATTGCGCTATGCGCAACGTTGGACCGGTCAGCTAGACCAAACACAGGTAAACCTGATTAAAACCTGGTCAAAAAAATTCGAGTTAATGGGCGAAGAGTTGGAAGCCGCTCGTTTGGTATGGCAAAAAGAATTTCGCCGCATTCTACAGCAGCGACATAACCGTGAAGTATATCAGGCAGAATTTGAAAAGCTGTTAACTGATCCAGGTTTCGGCCGAAGCGAGCAGCTGCAAGCAAAACTGGATAAAAACGCTGCTCTGCTCGTGGATTTATATTTAGAGCTGGATCGTACTCTTACTGAAAAACAACGGCGCAAGATGATTCATAAATTACGAAGTTATGCGGACGACTTTGCTACGTTATCCGGACAAACTAAAAATAGTTAATGATTTTTATTTAATTTTTGTTGCTGATTTATGAATGAGTATCGCTATTGCAACAAACGCTACCTATAATCCCCCGTTCTTTTAAAGGACGCCCTTCACCTAATAGCATGGATGCAAAAACCTAGATTTCTGGTAGGAACCGGTTATGTTTGCTTGCATTAATCGAATTGTTCGTTGTTTGCCTTTTTTTGTTTTGCTCGTGGGCTTTTGCTCAGCTGTTCAGGCCAGTGATAATTGGCAAAGTCGAGTGTTGCCGCTGTCCAGTCCGGCACAATCCACTACCCTGTTTTCCATTGCTGGTTCTAATACCGTAGGGGCCAGGTTGGCGCCTGAGTTGGTGGCTGCTTTCTTGAGGGCGCATGGCTTTAGCAATGTGATCAGTAAGCCCATCGCGGACAACCGACAGCAAATTTCAGGTTATTGGGATGGTGAACAAAAGAAATTCACAGCCAATGTGATGGTGGAAGCCAAAGGCTCCAGCACTGGATTTAAAGCGTTGTTAAATGGGGAGGCCGACCTAGCGGCATCGTCTCGGCCTATTAAGCAACAGGAAGTGATTAAATTGAGCTCGTTGGGAGATATGGAGTCCAGCGACAGCGAGCATATTGTGGCCATTGATGGTCTTGCCATTATCGTGAGTCCGTCTAATCCAATCTCGAAGTTATCGCTTACTGATATTCAGCGAATTTTTTCGGGCAAGGTTACTCGCTGGTCGGAAGTGGGGGGTAATCAGGGC
>JBFKSL010000058.1:0-12806 GCA_041626995.1 Ketobacter sp.
ACTTAACTTCAAACAGCAAGAAGATGTGGATCAGCTCAGCGCCTTAAACGCCGATATTATGGTGGTGGTGGCCTACGGCCTGATTCTGCCAAAGGCGGTGCTGGAAGCGCCCAGACTGGGTTGTATCAATGTGCACGCTTCTATATTACCCCGCTGGCGCGGTGCGGCCCCTATTCAGCGGGCCATTGCCGCTGGCGACACCGAAAGCGGCGTTACCATCATGCAGATGGACGAAGGCCTGGATACTGGCGATATGTTGCTGAAGTCTTTTACACCCATTTCCAACGAAGACACTGGCGGTAGCTTGCATGATCGCCTGGCAGAGATGGGGGCAACTGATGCCGTCACTGCTTTGGATATGATCAGTGCTGGCGAGCATCAACCAGAAAAACAGAACGATGCTGAAGCCAATTACGCCCATAAGCTCTCAAAAGAAGAGGCCCAAGTGGATTGGAACCAATCGGCTGAACAGTTACACAATTTGATTCGTGCCTTTAACCCCTGGCCAGTGTGCCATACGCAGCTTGATGGAGACAAAATCCGCCTGTGGCAGGCTAAGGTGCTGGATGAAACCAGTTCACAGCTTCCCGGCACTATTATTGCGGCCAGTAAAAACAGCCTGGATGTGGCCTGTGGCGAAGGGGTGCTGCGTTTAGAGGAAATTCAGTTAAGCGGTGGCAAGCGCCTACCTGTTTCTGCCATCCTCAATTCCAAAGCCGAACACTTTTCCGTAGGGAAGCAGTTCTCTTGAGCCATCTCAATACACGTGCCCACGCCGCGCAGATTCTGGTTCAGGTTCTGCCCTTGGGCCGACAGAATATGCAGTTAAAGTCGCTGTCAGAACTGATGCCTGCTGTTGACGATGCCGCTAAAGACAAAGGCTTGCTACAAGAACTGTGCTTCGGTGTGTGTCGTTGGTATACCCGTTTGGATAAGCTGGCAGCACCTCTGGTTAAGCAGCCGTTCAAAACCAAAGATGCCGATATTCACGCCTTACTGCTGGTGGGCTTGTATCAACTGTTCTACCTGCGCATCCCCGATCACGCGGCCATTTCAGAAACCGTAGAAGGTTGTCGTCAGCTAAATAAAACGTGGGCAGTGAAGGTGGTGAACGGCATGTTGCGCAACGCGCAGCGACAAAAGACTGACCTGCTGGAAGGCCTGCCTCAAAGCAGTACCATTCAACACGCTCACCCTAAATGGTTGGTGGATGCCATTAGCGCAGCCTGGCCTGAGCAAACCGACAAGCTGATAAAAGCCAACAATATTCCGGGTCCTTTGTGTTTGCGCGTTAACAGCTGCCATCATACTCGCGAGCAGTATCTGCAATTACTGAAGCAAGCCAATATCAACGCGCGCCCCGGCGAACATTCTCCAGTAGCCGTGTATTTGGAAAAAGCGGTAGAAGTGGAACAACTACCTGGCTTTGAAGATGGCTGGGTGTCGGTGCAGGATGAAGCTGCACAGTTGAGTGCTCTGCTGCTAGACCCACAACCGGGAGATCGTATTCTCGACGCCTGCGCCGCTCCGGGTGGCAAAACCTGCCATCTGTTGGAACAACAACCGCAAATAAAAGAATTGGTGGCATTGGATGCTGATGCCAAGCGCCTGCAAAAAGTAGAGCAAAACCTTGAACGGCTACAACTAAATGCTCACGTAGTACATGCCAGCTTGCAGCAATACGCGTCTGACTCGCCCGAGCAATCTTTTGATCGCATTCTCTTGGATGCACCTTGCTCCGCCACCGGCGTGATTCGTCGTCATCCAGATATAAAATGGCTGCGCAAGCGAGGAGACATCAAATCCCTGGCACAAACTCAGGCTGAATTGCTGCAACAGGCTTTCCTTCTACTCAAACCCGGCGGTATTCTGGTTTATGCCACTTGCTCTGTTTTGCCTCAAGAAAACAGCCGCGTGATCAGCGCGTTTCTACAGGAAAACCCCCAGGCACAACTGCTACCCACTCCGATTAACGCTGGAATAGACGCCAAACCCGGGCGCCAGTTATTTCCCCTTACAAACGGACACGATGGTTTCTACTACGCTTGTATTAAAAGATGTTAGCATTACGCCCAATTAACCTATCATTCAGTTGAGCCGAAGAGCAGCCGCAACGTGAAGATTATCATTCTAGGCGCGGGACAGGTGGGAGGAACCCTGGCCGCCAACCTGGCAAGCGAACACAATGACATTACCGTTGTGGATGTAAACAGCGAACGCTTGCACGAATTACAAGATCGATTTGATATTCGCACCGTGAGCGGCCAGGCATCCCACCCGGACGTATTGCATCAAGCCGGTGCTGACGATGCCGATATGCTTATCGCCGTCACCAACAGCGATGAAATCAATATGGTCGCCTGTCAGGTGGCCTACTCTCTACATCGCACGCCCACTAAAATTGCTCGGGTACGCTCTGCTTCTTATCTGGCCAAAAGCGCGGGTCTGTTTGGCAACGAAGCCTTCCCCATCGACGTTATCATTTCACCAGAACAGGTGGTAACCAACCATATCACGCGTCTAATCGAACACCCCGGCGCATTGCAGGTATTGGATTTCGCCGAAGGTAAGTTGCAGTTGGTGGCGGTACGCGCGTACTTTAACGGCCCTTTAGTGGGAAGAGAATTGCGCTACCTGCGACAACACATGCCTGCGGTAGATACGCGCGTAGCCGCAATCTTCCGCCGTGATCGCCCCATATTGCCTGAAGGCACTTCTATTATCGAAGCCGATGACGAAGTATTTTTTATTGCCGCGAAAAATCACATTCGCGCGGTGATGAGCGAGTTGCGCGGCCTCGAACACAATTACAAGCGTATCATCATCGCCGGTGGCGGTAATATCGGTGAGCGTTTGTGTGAGGCATTAGAAAGTCGCTACCAGGTAAAAATCATCGATCGAAATCATGATCGCTGCAACTTTTTAGCCGAGAAGCTGAACAAAACCATCGTTATAAAAGGCAACGCATCGGATCAGGATCTGTTGTTGGAAGAAAACGTCGAAGACACGGATATTTTTATTGCGGTAACCAACGACGATGAAGCCAATATCATGTCCTCTATGTTGGCAAAACGTTTGGGTGCCAACAAAGTGATGACGCTTATCAATAACCCCGCCTATGTCGATTTAGTTCAAGGTGGTGATATTGATATTGCCATCTCACCACAACAAGCCACCATCGGCAGCTTACTGACCCACGTTCGCAGAGGCGACGTAGCCAACGTGCATTCCCTACGCCGTGGTGCAGCGGAAGCCATTGAAGCCATCGCCCATGGTGATGAAAAATCTTCAAAGGTAGTGGGCAAAGCCATTGGTGATATTGATCTGCCCGAAGGCACCACCATTGGTGCAGTTATCCGTAAGGATCAAGTATTGATTGCCCACGATGATGTAGTGGTGGAATCCGATGATCACGTGGTGTTGTTTCTGGTGGATAAACGCCGTATTCAAGATGTTGAGCGCCTGTTCCAAGTGGGCATTACTTTCTTCTAACGGAGCTTAACGAACCTAACCATGCATCCCGCTGTTATTTTAAGAATTCTGGGTTTGTTATTGATGGTATACAGCAGCACCATGTTGTTGCCAGCGATGGTGGCGCTGATCTATAACGACGGCGGCGAAAAACAATTTTTTTGGGCGTTTGCTATCACCCTTGTATCGGGGTTGCTGTTTTGGTTACCCGTACAAAATCAAAAACAAGAACTGCGCGTGCGCGACGGTTTCGTAGTCGTGGTTTTGTTTTGGTCGGTGTTGGGATTTTATGGTGCCATACCTTTCATGCTGGGAGAGACACCCCACATGGATGTGGCCGATGCCGTATTTGAATCGATTTCCGGTTTAACCACCACTGGCGCCACAGTAATGAGCGGCATCGATGATTTACCCAAGTCGATCCAATTTTATCGACAACAACTGCAATGGTTAGGGGGCATGGGTATCATCGTATTGGCCGTGGCCATTTTACCCATGCTTGGCATCGGTGGTATGCAGTTGTACCGCGCCGAAGCACCTGGCCCCATTAAAGACAACAAGCTCACGCCTCGCATCACTGAAACGGCCAAAGCCCTGTGGTACATATATGTATCGCTCACTATTGCCTGTGCGCTGGCCTATTGGGCCTGTGGTATGACGTTATTCGATGCCATCGCCCATAGCTTTTCCACGGTGGCCATCGGCGGCTTCTCCACCCATGACGCCAGCATTGGTTACTTCGATAGCCCGGCCATAGAATTCGTTACCATCTTTTTTATGTTCCTGGCGGGAATTAACTTTGGCCTGCACTTTATTGCTTGGCGACGTCGACATTTTTCCTCTTATCTTCAAGATCCTGAGTTCCGTTTTTATGCCACTATTCTGTTCAGTATCAGTGCACTAACGTTCTGTGGTTTGTTATTGGTAAACGATTACCAAGATCCTTTTCTGGCCTTTCGCCATGCTCTGTTCGAAACCGTATCCATCTCCACTACCACCGGTTACGGTGTAGCCGATTTCGCAGCTTGGCACCCCATGATCACCACTGCACTGATAATGGGCAGCATGATCGGCGCCTGTGCAGGTTCCACCGGCGGCGGCATTAAAGCCATCCGAGTGTTTTTAATGTTTAAACAGGGCTCTAGAGAAATTCGCCGCTTAATACACCCCAACGCAGTGATGATTATTAAGCTTTCTAACAAAGCAGTGCCTGATCGAGTTATAGAAGCCGTTTGGGGCTTTTTTGGTATTTACTTGATTAGCTTCTGTTTTTTATTTTTAGCCATGTTGGCAACGGGAATGGATTTTGTAACCGGCTTTTCTGCCGTGGCTGCCTGCATTAATAATCTTGGCCCTGGCCTGGGTGACGTCGCCGCCCATTACGGTAATATTACAGACACAGCAAAATGGATTTTATGTTTTGCCATGTTGTTGGGCCGCCTCGAAATTTTCACCTTGCTTGTATTATTTACACCGATGTTTTGGCGACATTAAATTTTAGTACGAAAACTCTACCCTCTTGCAGCTTAATTGAATTCTGTTAATTTTTTCCCAATTGTGGAACTTTACCGTTTACGCATTGTTTTTAAGACTATACTTAACTCAAACTTCCTAGCGAATTATCATCGGCCATGTTCAATCGTGATGAATGGATTCTTGAACACCAGAATCCGATGATCTCTCTAAAAAAGTGGCAGACCACTGTCGACTTAATTGCCAAGCTCTATGAGGCACCCGCTGCCTATGTGGTGCAATGCAATTCCGAACAGTTTCAAGTGGTGGTTGCCAGCAGCAACATCACCAACCCTTATCGTTCCGGTGATTGCTTTTCACGCAGCGACAACTTATTCAGCGAACAAGTTGTGACCAGCTGCAACATGTTGTACGTCAATCACGCTTCCAATATGAACGAATGGAAATCCAACCCCACCGTTAGAGAAAGCCGTTTTAATTCCTATCTTGGCGTGCCCATTTATTGGCCAGATGGTTCTAACTTTGGCGTTATTTGCGTAATGGACTTTGCGGTCACGCACTACAATAAAACCTACCAGGATTTACTGTGGCAATTCCGCGACTTGGTGGAAGCCGACTTAATGCTGAACAACCAGTTTATGCAGTTATTGGAGCTTTCCACGAAAGATGAATTATCACGACTATTAAACCGCCGTGGTTTTTTTATACAAGCCGACAAGCATTTACGTCTGGCACAACGACTGCAACAGAATGTTGGTGTGCTGTACCTGGACTTAGATGAACTGAAAACCATCAACGATAAGCATGGCCACCGAATTGGCGATAAGGCGATCTGCGCATTATCCAGTGCCATTCATAATGTGCTGCGGGAAAGTGACGTAGCCGGACGCATTGGTGGTGATGAGTTTGTCATCGTTATGTTGGCAGACGATGACAACGCGTTGCAAAAACTGTCATCACGGATTCGTGCAGAATTGCACAATCTTTGTGTGGGTGAACTTGAGGCCCTTAACGTGCGCGTGAGTATTGGGTCACGTTTATATCGCTCTTCGGAAATCAGCACGATTGAAAAAATGATTTCCGAAGTGGATCAGCGTATGTATGAAGATAAGCAGAATCACAGCACGGTTAAGGCGGGTTAGATAATATCCGGCGCCTTAACCGCAGTACCACCATCCAAACAAATCACATTTCCAGTAATGTAAGCCGCAGCTGGTGAAGATAAAAACACCGCCAATCCTTCCATATCTTTTGGCTCACCCAAACGCTGCAACGGCACTTGTCGTTCCTGCAACTTAGTAGATTCATCATCGGTTAATACAAACTTGGTCATACGGCTGGGAAACACACCGGGCGCGATGGCATTCACCGTAACATGATCTGCTGCCAACTCATTGGCCAAAATTCGTGTTAAATGATTTAACGCAGCCTTGCTTGGGCCATAGGCATAAGCACTCATACTGCCAAACATTTGCCCGGCTACCGAAGTAATATTAATGACTCGCGCCGGGTCTTCGTGGCTGCCTGCCGCTTTTAACATGGGCAAACACTTTTGCGTCATCACGAAAGCAGACTTTACGTTTAGATTTTGAATTTTATCCCAAGCTTCCCCAGGATACTGCTCCAACGGTGCACCCCAAGTCACACCCGCGTTATTCACCAAAATATTCAGTTTGCCTTCTTTTTCCTGAACTGCATTGGCTAAATCAATGCAACCTTGCTCAGTAGAAAGGTCGGCAGGAATTCCAATGCAAGTACCAAACTCAGAAAGCGCTTGCGCCGTTTTTTCACAGGCATCAGCTTTGCGTGAAGCGACATAGACCTTAGCACCATGCTTAACCAAGCCCATTGCAATCATGTAACCTATTCCGCTGGTGCCACCGGTTACCAACGCTACTTTATTATTAATAGAAAAAATGGAATCGCTCATTCTGCTCCCTCTAAATTTTGTTTTAATATATCCGCCGCATGCATCACGTGTTCTTGCATCATAAAATCCGCGCGGTCGGGTTGCTGATTTAACATGGCACTGTAGATAGCTTGATGATGATCTTGCGCCCGTTGAAAGGCACGCAAGGTATACCACTTAAAAGAGCCATTAAATACGATGGGAATGTTGCGCGATGCCTTGGCAAAACGCACCAATAAATCGTTTTCTGTTTCCATGAGAATGGCCAAATGAAAATCTTTATTCATCTCACGCCATTCATCGTACTCACCCCGTTCCAGTTGGCCGCTTTGCAAAAGTTCTTCGCCTTGGTTCAACGTTTTTAGCAAACTCTGTTTTAAGTTATCACTCATGCCACGTTCGGCAATCAAACGACAACCCAAACCTTCCAGTACCGAACGCACTCGAAAAGCGGCAACAATATCATCCAATGAAAACGGTCGAACCGAGTAACCTCGATTAGGGGCATAATCCAGCAGGCCATCTTTCGCCAACACACGCAGAGACTCACGAATTGGGGTACGCGATACCTGCATGCGTTCCGCTAATGCAGTTTCCTGCAAGCGGGTGTTGGGGGGGAACTCCCCCTGCAGTAATTGTTCACGTAAAATTTCCGTGACGTTAATGGAGCGAGTAGATTTGGCCTGCTGGGTCATGTTGTTTTTCCGGCTTATCTGTTATCGGCCCAGAACATCACGGGCAATGATTTCTTTCATGATTTCCGAAGTGCCGCCATAAATACGCTGAATACGTGCATCCATGTAGGCTCGAGAAATGGGGTATTCCATCATATAGCCGTAACCACCGTACAACTGCAAGCACTCATCGGCCACCTTGCCTTGCAATTCGGTGGTAGTGAGCTTGGCTATAGACGCTTCCACCGTGGTGAGCTCACCAGCATCGTATTTATCAGAACACTGCTTAATATAAGCTTTGTTCAATTCTATTTGCGCTTTCAATTCCGCCAATTTGAATCGGGTATTTTGGAATTTAGCCACTTCGCTGCCAAACGCTTTACGCTCAGTTACGTATTCCACCGTGCGTTCCAAAATGGATTCACAGGCACAAATAGCACTTACCGCCAGAATCAAACGCTCACGGGGAAGCTCATTCATTAAGTTAACAAAACCTTTACCCAAACCACCCAGTACTTCTGACTCAGGAACAGTAACGTTATCGTAGAACAGCTCGGAAGTGTCGCCACAATGCAGACCCATTTTCTCAAGATTGCGACCGCGCTCGAAACCTGGAGTGGTGCAATCCACAGTGAACAGAGTGATGCCTTTTGCCCCCGCTGTTGGGTCAGTTTTGGCCGCGGTAATCACCAAATCGCAATGTTGTCCATTGGTGATAAAAGTCTTCTGACCATTAATAACGTATTTACCATCCTGCAATACCGCGCTGCTGCGCATACCTTGTAAATCGGAACCAGCACCGGGCTCAGTCATAGCAATGGCACCAACGGCTTCACCACTGACTAGCTTAGGTAACCATTTCTGTTTCTGCTCTTCACTGCCCAGATGTAAAACGTAAGGCGTAACAATATCGGAATGCACAGACACGCTGGATGCCAACGCACCATAATTACCACGGGCAAATTCTTCAATAATAATGGCGCTTAAGCCGAAATCGGCGCCATATCCGCCGTATTGCTCCGGCACGTCCACGCACAAGTAACCGTTCTGACCCAGCTTGTACCACAGCTCGCGGGGAAAGATTTCATCCTTCTCCCATTGCTCATAATGAGGCTCAACCTCATTGGCTAAAAACTTACGGAAGCTATCGCGAAACAACTCTTTTTCTTGTGCAGTCAACACGGTCCCATTGGACATGGCAAAATCCCTCAAAAAAAGGAAAAGATTGTATACAATTTCGCAATTTCACACAAAGGATCTGTGAAAAATGGCCTTTTCTTAGCGCTCGAATTGTCTTATTTATATCTGGACTAATTTGTTTAGCTTTCATCCAATTGGAGTACCTCAAATGGCTCATAGCAGCGCTTTTCGACAATTCACCCGTCTGCTTATTCAAGCACGTGATTTGAACCTGGCCGAAGCCGGTCGCACACCCACTTCATTGCAGTCGCGACGATCCTTTATCAAAACTTCAGCAGTAGGGGGCGCTGCCTTGGCTACGTTGGGCGGTCTTAGCGGTTGCGGAGCAGGCGATGAAAAAGATGTGGTAATAGTGGGTGGCGGATTAGCAGGCCTAAACGCTGCCTACCAGTTCGGCAAAGTCGGTGTAAAAGTGGATCTGTATGAAGCCCAAGGCCGCGTGGGTGGCCGGGTACGAACGGTGAAGAACGCCCTGGGTGCAGGCCTGGACACCGACTTGGGCGGCGAGCTGATCAACACCGATCACGAAGACATGCTGGCTTTAGTGGAAGACTTCAACATTCAACTTACCAGCCGTCTGGAGCCCAACCCAGAGCTGGATAAAGTGGGTTATTATTATGGTGGCCGCAAGCGAAGCGAAGCAGAAATGGCTGAAGCACTGCGTCCCTTCGCTGCCCAAATGATGACAGACGCCGAACTATTAGATGAAGACTGGGACACCTACGCTCCGATTTTCGAAACTCAATCCCTAACAGAATATTTGGATCAATACGCAGCACTGATTCCCGCTGACCCCGATATTCGCAATCTGATGGAAAGTGCCGTGCGCGTGGAATACGGTGTGGAGCCAAATGATTCTTCTGCCATTCAACTACTTTATCTTCTGCCTGTGGCCGATGGCGACCACGTGGAAGTGCTTAGCACCAGTGACGAAGCCTATGTGGTGAACGGCGGCACGGAAACCATTGTCCATGCTCTGCGTAACGTGTTGCACGATCAAATTCATACCCGCCACGCGCTTACCAAAATCGAACCCAATGGCGATGGCTTTAAGTTGACGTTTAATCATGTCATATGTGTGGAAGCCAAATACGTGATCCTGGCTTTACCATTTACCGCATTACGCCATGTGGAAATCAGTGTTGACCTGCCAGAGAGCCTACAACGTTTTATCAATGAAGTGGACCTGGGCAAAAACGAAAAGATCATTGCCGGTGTGAATGATAAAGTCTGGCGCCGCGAAAACGGCTTTGAAGTGGAAGCCTGGAATGATCAATCCTCATCTTTGCTATGGGACAGCAGCTTGCGTCAACCTGAGTTACCCGAAGGTTCGCTCACCTTTTTCTTGAGCGCCCATGAAGTGGACGAAACCGCCAGTGACAGCGCTGAGGTACAGGGCCAAAAATTAGTAAATGAATACAACGGGTTATTACCGGGTTTGGCCGCTGCATCCAACGGAAAGTATCGCCGCACTGGGTGGCATAAGACACGTTACATTGGTGGCGGTTACACCAACTTTAAACCTGGCCAATACACGGGCTTGGCGGAAGAGTGGCTATACATCGAAGCAGATGACCCTGAAGAAGCGCAAAACTTCCATGTTGGGAATTTAGTATTTGCTGGGGAGCATACCAGTGATGAATATTATGGCTTTATGAATGGCGCAGCACAAAGTGGACGTTTAGCAGCGCAATTTATTGCAGCCGATGTTGCCAGTAAAATGGATTCATAGCACGGATGAATGCATTCAGATAGCGGTACTCTACTCTGGCGCCGCTATCTGAGCACATTAGCCACATTGCAAATTCACTTCGTCCAAATAACAGCCAACAGCAAGTTTTCTTATAGAACTCCCTCCAATTTCAGTCGCGTTGATCAATATAACCTGCTAAATATTAGGGTAATCTACTGCAAAGCCACTGGAGCGTAATTTATGATCAGGGCCTCAACTGTCGCCATTACGATTGTAATGCTGGCAGGATGCTCATTGATTTCAGAGCCTGATCGGGTCGTTATTTACACCATTAGTTACCCCCCTTACACCCACGATGATGGCACTGGTCTATTTATTGATATCGTGACCGAAGCCTACAAAACATAAGGCGTGGAAGTTGAATTTAAAATTCACGACCTAGAAACAGCTTATCAAACAGCAAAAACTAACAAGGCATTAATGCTTGGATCACGTGAGTACGTATTTGAAAATGAAGCGCCATATCCTTTTTATACCGAAGTTTATCAATTGCTTACCAGTTTGATCTCCATAAAGGGTAATCCACATAAGAATATCCTCGGCGTTTTCAGTGAGGATGAAGTCATTTTCGCGAAACAGAATGGCTTATCATTTAAAAAATATTCTGAGTACAAAAAAGGTTTAAACATGTTGTACCAGAATGAAGTTGACCAAGTTTTTTGCTCTGGTATTAGCTGTGATCAAATTATGTTGAGTAACCCAAACTTGGAGTTCGAATTAGAAACTGCCTATGAGTTTCCGGTGGATATGGTGTATTACGGAAAGACTCTTCCTGCCCATTTAAAAAACCAGTTAGAACTGCTGGAAAAAGGTCTGAATATTTTATCCAAAAATGGCCGGTATATGGATTTACTGTTGAGTTATAAAGTGGAAACGCCGGTGTTCAAGATACCTTTAAATTCGCTTATGGAAGTTGAGATTCGTGAGTGAGTGCATGGAACTTCTAATTCTATCCCATTAGTCAAAACCCTCGTTCTTTTACGCCTTCTTTATCTATCTAACCGCAACCTTTGTGCACATCACATTTTTTATTCCACATGGAAGTCATTGAGCAGGTGATTTATGATCAAGAAGAGTTCTATTAGCGCGCTCAGCGCGGCAATACTTATCACACTCACAACCGGCTGTGGTGGCGGTGGTGGTGGTGGTGACGGCGGCAATAACGAGCCTCGGGAAACCAACAATCAACTCACACCCCTACCCGCCTTTATTGCCAGCAGTACTGCTGAATGTACTTTTGTGGAAGGCGGAAACACCGTTAGCTTAGAGAACTATCGTGGTACTTTAGCCAATGTAACTGAATTGAACTGTGATAACGCCAGTCTTGCGAATCTAAACGGAATCGAACAACTAACTGCACTGGTAAGCTTAAGCTTAACCAACAGCGGCCTAACCAGTATCAGCGAATTGTTAAACAACCGCACAATTACCCAATTGAATTTAAGCGGAAACCCTCTTACGGATTTGTCTGCCCTAAACTCCATGACGGGCGTAACCAACTTGAACCTAAGCGATACCGGTTTAGGTGATTTGGCTCCATTGTTGGATATGATTCATCTTCTGGTGCTAAACCTGGAAGATAACCCCATTACGGAATTCAGCGCACTTGCTAGCCTCACCGGGCTAACTGAGTTGGATATGAGTAACACCGACGCACAGGATACTTCTGCGCTATCCACTCTGACTGCCCTACAATCACTGGATTTATCCCACAACCAAATTCAACTGATTACGGAATTGGCTAACCTGGTTGAACTGACCTAATTGGATCTCTCCTACAATCGACTGCAAGACGTTATGCCATTGGCCGGGTTGACCGAACTTGTGCAAGTGCTATTAAACGTGAACAGCACCTTAGACTGCAGCAATGTCTATCAGTTAGAAGACGCCATTGTTAATGACGCTATCCAAAGTGTACCCTCTGCTTGTGACACTGCCTACGTATTGGGTGAAAGCAGCGCCGAGACCGATAGCTTTGACAACAGCCAACTAGCGGAACCTTATGGTCGTGTTGTTATTATTGGTGAATACACTTTTGAAGATCTGTTGTTGATCAAAAGCGGTGACGATTTAGCGTTACGCTTAACTACCGACAGTGGTGATCGCACGGTGACCTTTACTAACTGGTATTTGGATGAAGCCAATGAAGTTTCTATTTTTGAATTGCCGGATGGTGAAGAATATATCTTTGCAAACTTACGCACCCATGTTGCTTTGGCACAAGAGCTTACTGAGCAAGCGGATGAGTTTACGGGGAGTGATCAGCCTGATGCTGTGAGCTGCCAGGTTGGCGTAAAGAGCCAGATACGTGCCGTCTATGATGCCG
>JBFKSL010000059.1:0-12730 GCA_041626995.1 Ketobacter sp.
CTCGATGCGGAACGCGCGGGCGCCACCCGACTGAGTCGAGAGCGGAACATCAAACCCTAGAGTGGTTTCGCGAGGTCGGTGACCTGGGGGAATGTTGCACGAGAAGCCGAGCGCAGAGAATAGGGGGCCAACTGGATAGTTCATCTCCGCTCAATTCTTTGATCGGCTTAGATAGCAGACGCGCAATTTCTTTTTCTCCAATACAGTGCTCACAACCAACTATTTGTCTTGGTTTACTATATCGCGCGAATGTTCTGTATAAGTTATCTAAGGCTGATGAATTCATAATTTATATAGTTAACAGGTTATTCAAAGAACTGTATTCTTCTATCACCAGTTCGTATATCAAAACTTGATAATACGCAGAATGCCAAATAATTCAAATGGTTACAGATGTTCAATAAGTCACATATACGCCTTTGGTTTGTGGGTTTGCATTTGCTATATAGATCAAAAGATTATGAAACGCGTTTTAGTGATATACGAACGAAGTTCATTTATTTAAAGGCATCAATATTGATAGGCTTGGGCTTAGCTTTTTAAGCATTTTAACGTCTATCTATTCGTTGTAATCTATTTCCATGATCAAGCGTTATGGTTTACCACTTCATCATCTAGCCTGGGCAGTTGCTTTGCTTCCCATCTTAACCGTGCACATAAGTTATCTGTTGGCTGCCTCTTACGGCCAGGTTGAGTGGTGTGTTCCCTATTGGGATAGTTGTACATCCATTAGTGCAACCGGGCGGCAAATGCCAGCCAAGTTTGTTTTTAAGATGGGGATGATTCCTGCAGCTTTACTGACTGTCGTGTTTTGGTGGGGATTGTGGCGTTGGTGTCAGTTCGTGTTAGCGCAAAAGGATACTTTGGTTATGCCCATATTGGGTTCGCTAGCGGCAGTTTTTTTAATTCAGTATACCTTGGCGCTCGGTGAGGTAGGTGATGGCTATCGGTTTTTGCGCCGCACTGGGGTGGTGTTAACGTTTGCGCTGACGTTTATTGCGCAAGTTCTCTTTGTTCGTAGGTTAAAGAGCCTATCTCAAAAAGTGCCGGAATACCGGGTTTGGTATTTGCGGATGATCCGTTTGTTGCTGTTATTGCTCGCCATAGGTATGACCAGTGTGATGTTGGATGCGGTTTTGGGTGATGCTTATGACAAAATAGAGGATGCTTTCGAGTGGTGGATGGCGTTATTTTTAAATGGTTTTTTTATTTTGGTGGCTGTTATGTTACGGCGTCAGTTTAAATTGAGTGTAGGTGCTTAAACGTTTTTTCCAGCCAGGTAGCCACTTTTCTTTTTCTAGTGGATTGGTTGCGTTGCGGGCTCTTTGGGTGAGTGTTTTTTCGGCGGCAATGGCAAATTCCTCTACCGGTGTTTTTTCAGTTTTCATGTTTTTTAGTACTTGGAGCAGCCCCCATCCCAGGCCGCTATAGGTTTCTTTTGTTGATAGCCCTTCACCTTTAAAGTTTACGTAGTCAATCAACGCGTAATTTCCCTCTGCTGTTTGGCATAGGTTATGGATGTGCTGCTGAACTTGTTTGCGCTGATTAACAGCAGTTGCCGCAATAATGGCGCTAAGAGATGTTTGCATTCGTTGCTGCATAAACGCAGTTTGCTCTGGCATGGTGTTTTGTAAGAATTCACGCAAGCTGTTGGTATGTTCGTTGTTGCGCTGTTGCAGAAAGGTTTTTCGATCTGGCCAGGGTGCCGTGAAAGGTTTGCGCTGTTGCAGCCATAGTGGAAGGGCAGTGCCCTTGGTTTGCATGTATTTGATCAGCAGGGGAAAGCTTTCTATAAACTTTCCATTTACGCCTTCGGGGTACCAAATGAAATGACCTATGCCCAATGAGGGGAAGGCTTCTCCTTCGTTCCAGCCCACCAGGCAGTGATATTTCCCGTTGCATTCGTTCAGAAATATTTGCTGGCCGATGGCATTTAGTTGCTGCGTGTTAAGCTGGGTTGTGCAGGCGAAACTAAGCTGGCAGAAAAGTAGTGTGGTGCAGGCCAGAAGACGCCACATATTAATGTGTAGCGGGTGCCTGTGCGTTTTGCATAGCATCGGGTATGCGTTGGGCCACTGTTTTTAGGGTGTGGTTGAGTGATGCGTTTAACGCATGAAATAACTTTTGCCCTGACTTGCTATTGGAAAAAGCAAGAAACTCTTTCAGTGTTTGGTCGCTCAGGTTTTCATAAATCACGGTTTGTTGGGTAATGATTTGCTTGCCGATTTGGTCGCGCATCAGGTTTTTACTTTCAGCAAAGTTTTTGCTCAGCTGTTCAAAGCTTTGTGCCTGGCTTGGTGCAACCAAGTTGGTTAGCCCGCTCATAAAGGAGGCTTGCATGGTTACCATGAGGTCTAGGGCGATTTCCACTGATTGATTGGATTTGGCCAGTTTGGTTATCAGTGCCTGCCGTTCTGGGCTGACGTTTGTGTTTTGATTGACGAGTGCTTTGCCTACTTTTTCTAACATCTGCGGCTGCATTATGGTTTTTTGTGCGGCAATAATTTGTTTGCCATTGCTGCTGTTGTACCAGGTCATGGCGTCAAGCATGGTGGGTACATCCAGCCGTGATATTAGGTCTTTTTGCAGAATGGAAAGCATTTCCTCTGGTTGAAATACTTTTCCCAAGGATTGCATCAGTGGTTGTACGAATAAGCTGGCAGGGCCTTGTGATTGGGCCGACTGTTTTAAGGTTTGGGGTATTTGGGTGATTTGTAGCTCGATGCCAGAGGCTTTGATGAGTTCGGCTACTTGTTGTTGGCTGGGGGCTTTCTCATTGGCAGCGCTAAGGCTGCTGGCGATGACACAGAGTATTGTTATTATTAGTTGGTACATTGTGTTGCTCTCTTAATTTTTGGTGCCTGCCAGTACGGCTTTTTCCAGTGCCCAAAGCCGATCTTGCCCCCACAAAACCAAATCGCCGTACTTAAATGAAGGTACGCCCCATAGGCCGAGTTTGGTCAGTTCTTCGCGGTTGCGGTCTGCCATTTTGCGCCAATCTTCGCTGCCTAATACTTGTTGGGCTTGTTCCCAGTCTAAATCGGCGCGTTCCACCAATTCTTGTAGGTGTGATTTGCGAGTGGTATCTAATCCTTCGGACCAGATGCCGCTCATAATGGAAACGACAAACTCTTTGTCTTTGCCTTGTTGTTGTGCAAACAGGAACAGAGCCATGGCGTTATTGATGCCATCGCCTAATGGGTCGCAAATTTTGCCAAAAGGCATGTTGTATTTTTCCGATTCCCGTTTGGCATCTTTGATGATGTAAGAGCGTTTGCTTTTTGGTAAGGATATGCCTCGGTTCACCATGGGCATAACAGGCTTGGGAATGACTGGAATTTTGTAGAGATCCGCCAGTTTAAATACGCGATCTGCCGCCAGGTAGGAGTAGGGGCTACGGAAGGAAAAGTAAAAATCCAGTGCTTTGACTTGTTTGGGGCGCGGGCGCAGGGTGTTGTAGCTTTGTAATACGTGGCGATACTGGCGTGAGTAGTCAGCAAGTTCGCCTGTTGCGCGGCGAATGCCGGGTTTGTTCAGCCGGTCGGCCAAGTGTGCCAAGCGGTCTAAACCCCAATACCATTCTCCACCGTAATAGAGCATGGCGGAATTGTAGTGCCCGCGTGAGGTGAGCACGGCTGTTGCTTGATTGATTAATGGTTGTGCTTCGCTGCTGGATAATGAGCCATAGCGTTTTGCCGCACTTTGAAAGGTGGTGGTGCTGCAGCCCCAAAGTGCACCGGTGACTTCGGTGGTAAGGGTCAGTAGTTTGGGGCGGTTTTTGTGCTTGAGCAGTATGGCTGTGGCTTTAAAGGCATCGGCGTAGCTGGGTTGCTGGGCATCTTCCGGAAATACGAGGTCGTGGAGTTTGGCCAGACGCTTGGCGTCTTCCAGCGCGTATTTTTCCTGTAGTTCTTGATGCGGGTTGGCATCTTCAGGCAAATCCAGCACAAAGCGGATGTTGAGCTTAACTTTGAAGTCTTCCAAAAAGCGGGGCAGGGCTTGCAGTAACAGCAGGGAATAGGGGTCATTCACCCGATGATAGAAGGTTACGGTGTTTAAGCCTGGGATCAGATGCCTTTTTATTTCAAACCAGCCGCGGCGTAAGTTGCGGCTTTTCGGGCTGGTAACAAACTGCGCCAGTAACGGCATTAACATTCTACTGAGTGGCATAGTGGTTCTGCGTATCCCCTATTGGCGACGCGTCGTTACGCTTGACGTTCCAGTGACTTTATAAACACTTTGGAGTTGCGCTGGTAATTGTACAGTGATTGTTTGTGTTGTGGCAGCTCTGTTATGGCTGCGCTTTTAAATCCACGTTCCATAAACCAGTGCGCTGTTTGTGTTGTGAGCACAAATAAGGTTTTCAGACCTAACATTGAGGCTCTTTGTTCAATGGCTTTTAGCAAAATATCGCCTCTTTGACCATGACGATAGTCAGGATGCACGGTAACACAAGCCAATTCACCACTTTGTTGTTCAGAAAACGGGTAGAGCGCTGCGCAGGCGATGACCTTGTCATCCCGTTCGATGAGCGTAAAGTGTTCAATTTCTGTTTCAAGCAGTTCTCTGGATCGGCGTACTAATACGCCTTCGGCTTCCATGGGTTCAATCAATTCCAACACGCTGGCGACGTCTTCTATATTGGCCAAGCGCACTTTCTCATAGTTCTGTTGGGTGATCAGGGTGCCGTTGCCATCAACGGTGAACAACTCTTGCAGTAATGCACCGTCTTGTGGGTAGCTAATAATGTGAGCGCGCGGCACACCTTGGCTAACGCTTTCGGTGGCGCATTGTAAGCTGAAATTGGGTTGTGCCAAGCTCGCCATGTGTTGTTGGGCTTGTGGTACGGTGAGTTCTTTAATCAGTGCGCTGTTGTCGTCCAGAATGCCAGCTTCTTGATCCAGGTAGATCACTTTGTCGGCCTGTAGTGCCACTGCTGTGGCAGCGGCCACTTCTTCCCACAATAAATTGAATACTTCGCCCGTTGGGGAATAGCCCAAGGGCGATATCAGGCTTAAGCCGCCCTGTTGCAATGACTCTTGCAGCGGTTGGCTGTTGATTTTGCGAATGGCACCACTGTGTTGATAATCGATGCCGTTATGCACGCCATAGGGCTTGGCTACCACGTAATTGCCGCTGTTCACCAGTGCTTTATGGCCTTGCAGATGTGCTGCTGCCATGCCTTGAGTGAGGTGGGCTTGTACCTGGATATAGGTGCGACCAATGGCTTCTTGCACGGCGGCCAGAGAGGCTTGATCGGTTACTCTGCGGTGGTTTTCAATGTGAATGGGTAAACCATATCGAGAAAGTTGTTGATCGATTTGCGAGCGGGCACCGTGTACCAGCACCATGTGAATGCCCAGGCTGTGCATGAGCACGATGTCCTGAATCACGTGGTGAAAGTTGGGGTGGTCGACGGCTTCGCCGGGAAACGCCACCACAAAGGTTTTGCCTCGATGGGCATTGATGTAGGACGAGCTGTTACGAAACCACTTTACGTAAGCTTGCGTGTCCGGTTGCATTCAATCTTCTCTCGTTGTCTAAACGCCTATCTTATCTCTGAGGGGCGGTGAATCTCAATCGTCTGTCAGTAACTTTGTATTTCCACCCACTGCTGCGGTGTTCACTGAAATGGTTTTTTCATTGGCCAGGCGCAATAAATAGTGGGGGCCACCGGCTTTTGGGCCGGTACCTGATAAGTCCTGGCCACCGAAGGGTTGTGATCCTACGGTGGCGCCAATGATATTGCGGTTGATGTATACGTTACCCACTTGGGCCCGCTTGGCCATGGCTTCGCAAAAGTGATTGATACGGCTATGCACACCCAGGGTAAGGCCAAAGCCTGTGCGGTTAATTTGGTCAATGATGCTGTCAACGTTATCCGCTTGGTAGCTGATCACGTGTAGAACCGGGCCAAACACTTCGTCGTGCAGTTCACTTAAATCTTCCAGCTCGATGATGGTGGGCGGAACATAATGGCCGATGTCGTCGGTTTGGGTTTCGGGGAATTGGCCACCGTAAAGGATTCGATCCTGATTGCGGAAGCGTTCAATATGCAGCATGAGTTGTGAACGGGAGGCAGATTCGATCACTGGGCCAATGTCCGTTTCCCAGTCTAATGGGTCGCCCATTCTAAAGGTGTCCAGGTAGCCTTTCAGGGTGGTGAGGGTTTTCTCTTTTACGTCTTCCTGAATGAACAGTACGCGCAAGGCGGAACAGCGCTGACCGGCGCTGTCGAAAGCCGATTGCACGATGTCGCGCACCACCTGCTCGGTAAGGGCCGAGCTGTCCACTATCATGGCATTTTGGCCGCCGGTTTCGGCAATCAGGGGAATGATCGGGCCATCCCGTTCGCTGATTTTACGATTGATTTTCTTTGCCGCAGCGGTGGAGCCGGTAAACATTACCGCGCGCAGGGCGGATTCCTTAAGAATGGTGTCTTCAATGGTTTTGGCTTTGGCGGCCACCACTTGCACCACGTCTTTTGGGAAGCCTGCTTGGTGAAACAGTTCAATGGCGCGCTTGGCAATGAGCGGCGTTAGGGTGGAGGGTTTGGCTAGCACCGTGTTGCCTGCGGCCAAGGCGGCGGCTATTTGCCCGGTGAAGATCGCTAAAGGAAAGTTCCAGGGGCTGATGCACAAAACCGGCCCTTTGCCTTCCAGCAACAGGCGGTTTTCTTCGCCGGTAACGCTGGGCAGTTCTTTGGGTTCGAACAGAATGCGCGCCTGGTTGGCGTAATAGCGTAGAAAGTCTACTGCTTCGCGCACTTCGCCATGGGCGTTCACCAGGGTTTTGCCCGCTTCACGAATGGTGAGCAGCATGAGTTCATCGTAGTGTTCTTCGAACAGTTTGGCGGTGATGTCCAGTAGTTCTGCACGTTTGTCCACGTCTACTTCGCGCCAGCTGGTCCAGGCTTGGCGGCTGGCATCAAAGGCTTGCAGGCAGGCAGGCCGGTTTGCTTCTTTATATAATCCAACCACTTCTTTGGGGGCGGCGGGGGAATATATGGGGGTTAGGCCTTCTGTTTGTTCCCCTTCCAGTTGGCTCGGCTGCGCCAGTTTTTCCTGCATGGATTTGCTTAGGGTTTGCAGAGTTTTGATGCTGTCCAGGTTAATGCCCAGGGAGTTTTTACGTTCTGGGTAGAAGATTCTTCGTGGCAATGGAATGCGGGGGTTGCGCAACCGTTCCATGGCTTTAATGCTGTCGCTGGGCTCTTCAATCAGCCAGCTGCCATCGCTTTGCGCCAGCTGAATTTGTCGTACGAAAGAGGTGTTGGCACCGTTTTCCAGTAGGCGGCGCACCAAATAGGGCAGCAGCTCATTAAATTGACCAACGGGGGCATAAATACGGCAGCGGGCGTCTTCCACGGAGTTCAGCAGATGGTCGTAAAGGCTTTCGCCCATGCCATGGAGGCGCTGGAATTCGTAGCTATGGAACTTATGTTTTTGTGCCATGGTAAGAATGCTGGCCACCGTATGCGCGTTGTGGGTGGCAAACTGAGGGTAGAGAAAATGGCGGTTGGCCAGCAGGGTTTGGGCACAATATAGGAAGCTAAGATCGGAGTGATCTTTTTGGGTGAACACCGGATATTCTTCCAGCCCCAATTGTTGTGCCTGTTTAATTTCAGTATCCCAATAGGCACCTTTTACCAGGCGCAGTGGTATTTGGCAGTGCAGGGTTTTGCTCAGATCCATAAGCCATTGCAGCACAGCTGGAGCCCGCTTTTGATAAGCCTGCACGGCGATACCCAGCTTGCCCCAATGGCGTAACCGATTGTGACTGATGGCGCGGGAAAACAAAACTAAGGTGGATTCCAAGCGCCAACTTTCTTCTGCATCAATGGTAACGGCAATGTCTTTTTCTTGGGCCAATAACAGTAGGGTCATTAACCGTTCGAAGAGCAGATCCAGACTGCTGCTTTGTTTGAGTTCAAAGCGAGGGTGCAAAGCGGAAAGTTTAATGGAGATGCCGCCATGTTCTTTGCGGTTTTCTAGATTTTCGCTGAGGTATTCAATGGCAGCTTCGTAAGAATCCTGATAGCTTTCTGCATCGGCTTCCGTCATGGCCGCTTCGCCCAGCATATCGTAAGAGTGGAAGTAGCCTTTTTCTGACTCTGCTGCACCCCGTTGCATGGCTTCTTGAATAGTTTCCCCTGCCACAAATTGTTGGCCAATCACCATCATGGCCTGTTTCACTGCGCTGAGGGCCAGTGGCTCCCCCAAACGGCGGAACAGCCCCTTGAAGCCTTCCGATAACCAGTTGCCTTTGAGTTCTTCTTTGTTGAGGAGTTTGCCCGTAATAAGCAGCCCCCAAGTGGAGGCGTTAACCCAGCGGGCATCGCTGTGGCCCAGGTGTTCGGCCCAATTACCTTGTTCCAGGCGGTCTTGCAGAAAGCGTTCTGCGGTATCTTGGTCGGGAATGCGCAGCAGGGCTTCCGCCAGGCACATCAGGGTCACACCTTCGCGGTTATCCAGACCATATTCTTTAAGCAGTGTTTCTACACGAATACCGGGTTTGGTGTTGCGAATGGCTCCTAAAAAATCCATGGCGTAGGCGCGCACGGTTTCCCTGTCATTTTGTTCTAGGGTGTAACCCATCAGCAGCTCTTGCACGGCTTCTTCTTCGTTGCGCAAATAGCTGTTGAGTATGTTGTCCTGGAGTGGGAACTCCAGTCCCATGGTTGAGGGAGCTTTACAGCGTGCCACCTTTTTCTTCCTGCTGGTTCGTTTACTACTAAGTGTGGCACAGGATTACCCAGCCGGGAGAGAAATTTTGTAGGGTTTTCATTAACTTCTTGAAGAAGTTGAGAGGTTTGCTGAATTATTGAGCGTTTTAACAAAACAAAGAAAAAGTCAGTTTCTTACTGTGAACCCTCTCCTATTCAGGCAGCCTACTAGGTACGTAAAATACCAAAATGTTTACTTCGCTAGTGAGTGATTTGCTATGCCGAGTGTGGCTATTCATCTTCCAAAAACACCCGTAACCAAAGGTAGCAGCGGGGTTGCGTCTGCCACTATCCCTAATGTCTGCAAAATGCCAGGGCCACCTGCACCGTTTGTGCCCTCTCCACTTCCTAATATTGCCAAATCAGGCACGTCACCCAAAGGGTATTCCAAAAAAGTCAAAATCGAAGGTCAGGCTGTCGCAATTCGCGGTGCTACTTTTAAAAGCATGGGGGATATGGCAAGCAAAGGCACTGGTGGAGGTTTAATATCGGCTAATACCCATGGCCCTGCAAAATTTATTACCCCCGGTTCCATGACGGTAAAAATAGAAGGGAAAAGCGTTCACCTTTTAAGTGAGCCCATGCTTAATAACTGTGGCGCAAGTGGTAGCCCGCCTAACACCGGGGCAACCATGTTGGGTTTGGTTCAGGGAATTGCCACCATTGCTGCTTTGGAAAAAGAATTAGAGCGCATCGCCAAGGAATGTGAAGAAGAAGTGGAAAATGATCCAAAGCATCAGAATAAAAGCTGCCGGGAGCGAGGAACTGAAAAGCACAAATGCTGCGATAGAAAGTTAGACGAGTTGCAAGACAAGAATGCGGATCAGCAAGTGTTTTCAGATGGTGCGTTTGATTCTTCAACGGGAGATATTGTTGGGCGCAATAATCCAGTAAGTGGGCGTAATCCTGCGCGGGTCCCTCGCACGCGGGGAGCAATTATGAATCAGGCCATTGGTTTTGCAAAGCATACTGGAGGCAGTGTGGGTGGTACCATAGGAGCCATGTTGTCAGGTAAGAAGTTTCCTGATGTTGTGGTGTCTCTTGATGGCAGTCAGCCACCGAACCCTGGTAATGTTGATGCGGTTTACGATTTTAAGTTTCCATGTCCAAAAGAAAAAAATCCCACATGGGGTGATGGCGGCAAACAGAAGCGGACTTATGACGAATTGTTGTCACCATTGCGACCGCCTAGAATGGTTTCACCCAAAGGTATTTTTTAATAAGGAGTTGTTTGAGTGACGGGTTTATTACCTTTACGTGTTCATAATAAGGATGGAGTGTTGGGATTACGGGATGGCCTGGTATTTGTTTTATATATCAGAGCACCTCACATGGAGATTTGTGAATCTGTAAGTAGCCTGTATCAGCTCTATCTAAAGTTAGTGGGTGAAGACAGTCTGCAATGGATTCATGATAGTGGAGAATATTTTAAGCCGTTTACCAAACAAAAAAGAAAACGGGTTCTGACTTTATTGACTTCTGAAATGGCAAACAAGAGGCCCGATGAGTTGTTCACCATTAAAGGCGATTGCGACGAATCTGAGGCTGCTGGCCATTTGTTTCGCTATGCCGGCAGAGATATGAAAGGCCGGTTGGCCAGTGTTAATGCCAGTTTTGTGGAAATGTGGTTCCCCACGGAGTTTCCTGACAGTGTTGGAATGTCGAATTTCATGGCCGGGTTATTGCAGATGGCAGAGTTGGTGCCTTTCTCTTCAGGTTACTGTAGCTTGGCATTTAATCGCGAAGACTGGGCTGAAATGGGAACCGATGAGTTGGTTCGCGCCAAAGCCAAACGCCATCCTGGAATGGATATACATGACACGCTGCTTACGGCAATTCGCATTGGCGGGGGGGTAAGAGGGGCATACTGGCTCACGTTGTTAGGGGAATCTGTGCTAGCAGAGCTTGGCATGGGGACTGAGGAAATTAAGGCCCAATTGGGTTCAAAAGTTGCAGTGAAAGAGCTTAGCAATGGCGTAGCTATTTGTTGCGGAGAAAAGCCCGAGCCTGGCGATATCAATCGCAAGGATGATTTACCTTTAGTACGAAAAGTGGCTGAATTGATTCAACCCGTTCAGTATATTCAGAAACAGAGCATGACAGGGTTTTCTGAGTTGGACGAATATATTGCTTGGCAGCAAAGACATCTTCAATGAAAGACCTTCGTTTGCACTCTGATATCGAGTTTGATTTTTCCGCATTTGTGGCATTAGGCGCTGATTCGTTCAGAGCCTCTGTTGAATTTTCTAGCAAGCCAACCCCAGATAATTTGGCTCAACTGAATAATCATATGGCTGTGTTTGTTGCCGCAGTGAGGCTGGCAATGGGTGCAGGACGAGAAGTGGAACCCCGCATCGCTTCAGAAAGTGAATTGAAGCATGCAATAAGCCCTGTTGATCGAGCAAGTGATGATTTTTTTGTGACTTACGACTTTAAGGGTTTGGTATTTGATCCAGGGTATGCACTGGTTTTAATAAATAAATTGCAGTGTCTTGTGTCAATTGGGTCGCCAATCAAGAGCGTCAATCTTCAATTGCTTTCGTTGAATGAAGGGTTAACTAAAGTGGAAATTGATCAAGGATACCCAACCAGCTTTCCTGCCTTACACCCTTCTGTTCCTTCTGCATGGCAAACTGATTTGAATGATTATGGTGACAGTCTGGAGGTCAGGGTTGGGTTCTACCAGCAACCTGACGAGGCACAGGTTGCCTTTGTGAACGATGCGTTTTCTATATGGGTAGCACAAATTGTTCAAGGTGGGTTTATATCGTCGACCTATGATCTAGCCAGCTTTTGCTTAATTCCTGATGCCGAAATCCAAGTAGTAGGAAATGAAATAAACTGGCGAGGTGAGAAGGCGTGGTTTGATATGCAGGCCATCAATGGTTTGCTGCATTTTTTTGCCGCCTTCTCGACACAATACCTGCCAGTTCAGTATGTTGAGGTTGAATAGACTGCATTTTTGTTAGTTGGTCGGGTGGCCCCAGTTTATGTTTTTTTTGGTTTTCAACTCATAAAGCATGTAACGATTACGGCCACTTTCTTTCGCCTGATACAGGGCTTGGTCTGCTCCGTCGATAAGCTGCATCGGGTCATTGTTTCCATCAGGAACTAAGCTGTGAACACCTACGCTCACAGTTACGTGGAAGGTTTTTTCTTCCCACATGTACATTTTTTGTGAAGCTTTTTCTACGATCAATTCTGCTAAATGAACCGCGCCTTCATCAGGGGTGTTGGGCAGCAGTACTGCAAATTCTTCGCCGCCGTAGCGGGTAATAACATCGCTGGGCCGGTGGAGTATGGATTGGAGTAATTTTGCCATTTCCTGCAAAACCATGTCTCCACATAGATGGCCTCGATTATCGTTGACGTGTTTGAAGTGGTCTGCGTCCAGTACTAATAGAGACAAAGGCTGTGATTTTTCTAGCATAAGGTTCCATAACTGCTCCAGGCTGGTATCGAACATGCGTCGATTAAACAGGCCGGTAAGGGCATCTTTGCTGCTGAGCTGCTCAAGTTCCTGGTTGGCTTTTTCCAGGTCTATCATGGTTCGTTCCAGGTCGGCGGTGCGTTCATCTACCAGCTTTTCCAGATTTTCTCGGTGATGAATTTCCAGTTGTAGAGCATGTTCTTTTGTTTCTCTTAATTCAACCTCTCGCGCCAAGGCCAGCTCCTGTGCCTGGATTCGGTCTGACCGTTCACTGTTGATTTTGTTAAGCGCCCATTCTTTTTGTTCTCGTTCCTGATGGATGCGGAAAGACAGTGCATAGGAGAAGACAATAATTTCCAGAGTGACGCCTATGCGTAGTCCATAGTTTGCTAAAAAGTCATTGTAGAAAATACCGGTTCGTGAAAATACAAACAGTAAAATACAAAGTGCAAGCATTCCCCAACCCGCTAAAACGATTTGAGCGGAGTGCGATCCTCTTTTTGAAAGCACCATTAATATGGTGACGATCAGCACCATGGAAAAGGCAACGTTGGTTGCAATTAAGCCAAGGACTA
>JBFKSL010000060.1:0-12585 GCA_041626995.1 Ketobacter sp.
CAATGGCTCTTAAGCCTGATTTTTTTCCGTGCTTTTTATGCTTTACACGAAAAATTTCAAGACGGTTATCTGGTGTGTTCAAGGCAAACAGCATTTTGCCATTGGGCGACAGAGCCAATGGACGTGTTTGCAAAGATTCAAACAGGGTGTAGGCATTAGCAGGTTGCGGAACCGTTTGCACCTGTTGCGGATTCATAAAGGGGTGAATGGATTTTTGTGTATGTGTGCCGGCCATGGCCGTGCCACTAACTGCTCCACTCAGACAAACAGCTCCGGCGGTGAGCCAACGCAGTACTCCAGTAGCTTTGGTTTTCATATGAAAGATCCCATTTAAGTCAGCTGATTTTAATGTTTATGAATTATCTAACAGCACAGGTTTGAACGGTTATTGTCGTTATTGCCTGGTTCGTTATTCGAGTTTTTACAGATTGCCTTCCTTGTTTTACAAATTTGTGGAAAGCAAAATTTAGTATAGAAATTGATCAGAGAGAGTACGAGGTGGATTCCAGTCAAAGGTTTTTTATGCGAACTGCGTTGCAAAAACGAAACTGAAACGGGGTGTTTTAAGAATACTTATTTCTAGATAACGCGATTATCCTGACTGAAGATTATGCTTAAACTTCAGTACCATAAATCTCTCGAAAAGTGATCACAGTGTTTACTTTGCTGGTAATAAAGGGTTGTGAAACAGTTGGTTAAAGTCATGTTTTTGATTTGTAATTTTGGTATGCCTAATGGGGAAAATGGTCTAGCAAGGCATTACTGGTCTAAACTGATTGTATATTGGCAAAGCCATGATTGAGAGCAGAGTTGTCGAACAAACGATGGATCAATTCAACAGTAACCCGCTAATGGTGTTGAAATTATCAGCGGATGGAAAAACCATTCTAGATGCCAATCAGGCTGCTTGTGATTTTTATGGTTATAGCCTTTTTCAATTCAAAGACATGCCGTTGGAACAGTTGCAGTTAAAGGATGAGTTGCACGCTGCGGTGGATAGCCAGTATCAGATTCATCGTATGGCCAGCGGCAAGCTGCAACAAGTTTGGATTCAAAAGCTTGCGTTGCCTGATTCCATGGAAGATCTAACACTTTGTTTGATTCAGTCGTTTCCCAATGACAATAAAATTGCTACGGCCATGCTGGAGAGCCGCTCTCTTTATCGCTCGTTGGTGAACAGCCTCCCCATTTGTGTGTATCGCATCGACCTTAAGGGGCGACTTACCTTTGTGAATAAAGAGCTGCAGAAACTTATGCAGTTAGAGAAGGATGATTTGTTGGGTAAAACCGCGTATGACTTTTATCCACAGGAATTGGCGTGTAAATACCGCCGTGATGATGCTCGGGTGGTTAGTAGCGGAATAATGTTCCGTGAAATTGAAGAAAATATTAACCCCTCCACCGGTGAAGAGAGTTATGTAGAAGTCATTAAGGTGCCTGTTTGGGATAAGCAGGGCAGTGTTATTGGTTTGCAGGGCGCCTTTTGGGACGTCTCAAACCGGATCAAATATGAGCAGCAATTGAAGCAAGCCGCAGCGGTGTTTACTCATGCCAAAGAAGCGGTTCTGATTGTGAATCAGTATGGCCGCATTAGTGACACCAATAACGCATTCACCAACATAACTGGTTACCGCAGGGAGCAGGTTTTAAATCGGTTCCCCCGCCATATCATTCATTCTGATCACTTAAGGGATCAATATCGCGAAATCACCAATCATGTAAGGAAGAAGGGGTTTTGGCATGGTGAGCTGGAACTGGTGCATAGAGAGAGTTTAGACATTATCTCGGTGCAGTGCTCGGTAAGCTCCGTGGAAGAGGATGCAAGTGAACTACAGAGTTATGTGATTTTACTAACGGATATTTCCAAGCAAAAACGCTATCAAAAACAACTTGAGCATATTGCTTTATATGACCCTTTAACCAAGTTGCCTAATCGTTTGCTGCTATCGCAAAAATTACGTGAAGCCATGGAGCAGGCAGAGCAAACCCAAAACCGAATAGCCGTTTTGTATATCGATCTGGACGGTTTTAAAGAAGTGAATGATCGCCATGGCCATCAAGTGGGCGACCGTTTGCTAATTGATATTGCCAACAACATGACTTCTATTTTAGATGAGCGCGATACTGTGGCTCGGTTAGGTGGTGATGAGTTTGTGGTGGTAGTGCCCTGTTTTGATGAGCGCTCAAATCAGGAACAGTATTTAAAAAGTTTATTGTCTGCCATTTCGCAACCGGTGCACAGTTCGGCTGGTGTGATTGAAGTGTCTGGCAGTTTGGGCATGACCTTTTATCCGCAAGCAGAACAAGTGGGTGCAGATCATCTGATTCGCCAAGCTGATGTGGCAATGTATCAGGCGAAAGTACAGGGAAAAAATCGCTACGCTGTTTTTGATGTGCGTAAAGAAAAATTGCAAAAAACCTCTCAACAAACGTTGGCCCAGTTAAAGGTTGCGCTAGAACAAGAGCAATTGCTTATGTATTACCAGCCTAAGGTGAATATGGTAAGCGGTGAAGTCATTGGCGTAGAATCATTATTGCGTTGGCAGCATCCCAGCTTAGGTTTATTGACACCGGAAAGCTTTCTTCCCGCTGCATTGGAAAATAGCACCATAGTGGATATTGATCATTGGGTGGTGGAAACGGTTATTGCACAGGCGGAAAAGTGGCGGCAGCAAGGCCTTGAATTTCAACTGAGCATTAATCTCAGCGTAAGAACTTTAGAAGTACCTGACTTTTCCCTTTGGTTGGGAACGTTGCTAAAGCGTTATCCCAAAGTAAAACCTTCTAACATTATTTTAGAAGTTCTGGAAAGCAGTGCGGTGGAGGATGTGGATCAAATTTCTTTGGTTATCCGTGCCACCAAGCAGTTGGGTGTAACCTTTTCATTGGATGATTTTGGCATGGGTTATTCCACGCTGAATCTACTTAAAAAACTGCCTGCGGATGAATTGAAGATTGATCGTAGTTTTGTGCGCGATATGCTGAACGACGAAGATGACCTTGCCATTATTAAAGGCATTTTAGGTTTAGCGGCTGCTTTCAATAAAAAGGTGATTGCCGAAGGGGTAGAATCAGAAGAGCATGGCTTGGCGTTACTTGAAGTGGGGTGTCAGCAGGCCCAGGGTTTTGTTATTGCCAAACCAATGGCTGCGGACGAACTTCTTCACTGGGTGCGGGGTTGGACGCCGTTTACCAGTTGGAAGAAGCAGCCCGCGTTAAGCTAGCATTATTGGTGCATCCTCGATTCCGTACGCCAGCGTTGTAACCCTAACCCGATCAAGCCCAAACCCAGCAACAACAAGGTGGCTGGCTCTGGTACAGAGGTTCCATCAAACTCCCCTACATGACTCATGCGATCAATGCTGATATTTTGGACACTGAAGTCGATTCCTACATCAGAGAAATCAACTACCGCCCAGGAAAGATCGCCGACGTTTTGGAACAGGTAGTGAGAATCCAAGGTGGTTCCACCGGTGCCGATTTTTAACAAGAAGTAGAGTGGATCGGTGGTTAACATCGATGCATACACATCGGTGGTGCCATCAATCAACTGCCAGTCTGGAGCGCCGGAGTCATATGAGGCATCAAGAGTTACATCAAAGCCAAGAACCGACTCAACCCACGCTTCTTCAAAGGCATCGCCGCTATTTGCCAGAGTGGTGCTGTCAAGAAATGTGTCTTCTCCACCCACATCAGTAATGGTGAGAGCTTGTGCACCAGCGCCAAAGAGCAGGCAACTTAGTAGAGTTGTGGTAAATATTAAATGCATGTTTTTCATTGCTAGATCCGTCTAACAGTTAACAAACTAAAATAATTGATACTTCGATCAGTAATTAGGCAGTAACTGTGCCATGGAATATAGGCTATTGAGTTTGTGCAAAATTTTTACAGGTTTGGTGGTTGTTTGATCGAATTTTGCTTTATTCTGTAAAAAATATCGACATATTTGGGTCTGTTAGATGGAGTCACTGCGAAGCTCAGGGTCAGTGAGGTAAGACCGTTGATGATAAGGAAATACTAAGTTGGTAACTGCTTGATTGTTATTCATCCTACTTCGTGCCATTTCGCTTCGGGTGAGCACAAAAGTAAATTAGCTGTAAAGTTTTCCGTCAGTTGTTTAATTGTTAGAAATTATCATTCTAAGCGCTTATGATTTGGCACTCCTATAGGGGTTCAGCAACGTGCTGATTAAACAGAGAAAATGAGTTTTAACCGTAACCGAAAAATAAGGAAGGAACTATGAGCTTTTGGGGATTGATTGTTGGGGTTGGGGCGCTGATTTTGATCGTGCTGTTAAAACTTGGAAAGCAAAAATCCACATCAACCGATATTTTAGGGCGACTGCTGATGCCCGTGATGATACTGGGCTTTCTGGTGGGTGTACTGGGCAACAGTATTTTTTACGCCGAACCGGGCTACATTTACCACGTGCGTACAGTGCTGGGTAATGAAGAGGTTGTAGTTGAGCCGGGCTATAAGTTCTACCCCTTTGGCCGCTACAATGCCTGGAAGAGAGCCATGACAGTTCAAGCGGCTGTGGGGCAATCTAATGCGGTAACAGCCGAAAAAGAGAATGAATTATCCAGTGCCGCTTTACCGCCTTTAAACATTATGTTTTTGGATCAGGTGGATGCCCACGCAGAAGCCACTGCGCGTTTTTCCATTCCAGAAGATCCCGAATCCTTTCTGAATCTAGCCCATGAATATCGCAGCCCAGAGAATTTGTTGCGTACAGCCCTTATTCCTGCCTTTAAAGAAACCCTGCAAGCTACCGCATCGTTAATGAGCGCTGAAGATTATTATTCCGGTGGTCGAACCGAGTTTAACTCGGAGTTTGAAATTCAGATGTCTAACGGAATTTACGTGGTGCGTCGTGAAGAAAAGATGATTCAAATTAATCGTCAGGCAAAAGCCTCTGCCAATGCGGCGTTGGGAGAGCAGCAGCAGGACTATGGCGATGAAGCACAGCTGACTTTTGTGGTAACAAAAGTGCTGGATGAAAATGGTCAGCCTAAACGTAAGCTACAAAAATTCGTAAACTTCGGTATTGCAGTGGTTGATGCCCGCGTGACGGATATGCGCCCTAATAAAAAGTTTGTGGAACGTATGCAACTAAAACAAAAAGCCAGTGCTGACCGCGCCATTGCTCGTGAGCAGCGTATTCAGGAAGAAGAGCAGCGCTTATTGGCCATCGCTAAAGGCGAGCGTGAAGTGGCAGAGCGCCAAGCCCAAGCCAAAGTGGTGCAGATCCAAAAAACCACCGAAGCTGAAACAGAAAAGCAGCTAGCCATTACCGCTGCCACAAAATTGAAAGAACAGGCACGTATTGAAAAAGAAACCGCTGAAATCAATTACGAAAAAGCCAAGGTGGAAGCGCAAACGGTAAAAACTTTGGCGGATGCGGAATCCTATAAGAAAAAGGTTATTTTGCAGGCGGATAACGCTCTGGCACAAAAACTGGATGCGGAAGTGCAAATTCAGCGCTTGTGGGCAGAAGCCTATTCCAAACGCAAAGTACCCACCAATGTATTTGGTGCGGGCGGAGATACTCCAACCGGTGGTGACAGAGAAACCAAAGCATTTATGCAAATGCTCACCTTGGATGCGGCCAAGCGTTTAAACTACAGCCGTGAAGTGGCAGATTCCAAACGCAAGTAAATAACAGGGGTTAAGCATGAGTATGCCTTTTCAAATGCTATTAAGAGTGCGTTATGGTGAATGCGACGCACAGCAGGTGGTGTTTAACCCTCGTTATGCTGACTATGTGGATGTGGCGGTGACTGAGTATTACCGAGCGGTATTTGGTGGCTACGATACCTTGCTACAACGGGGGCTGGATAGCCAAGTGGTAAAATTGGAAATTCAGTGGATGTCGTCGGCACGGTTTGATGATGTGTTGGCGATCAGTGTTACCACCAAACACATTGGTAATAGCTCTTATTCGTTGGCAATGAACATAACTCATCAAGCGGACACTAGATTGGTGGCAAGCGCAGAAGTTGTCTATGTGATGGTGGATGCCAAGCTCTTCACCAAGGTGACGATTCCTGATGATATAAAAACGCTACTCCAAGCAGGCGCTCCTGATCAGGTGTTTGATCAGGCTGGTAGTGCCTAGCTTAAAAACAAGAGCCTGAAATAAATTCAGGCTCTTATTGATTTGTCCAAGTGGAAAGTAAAAACTAGAAAGTAAAGAACATCCCAACTCGTTTCTTGTATTCCAAATAACGCTCGCCAAACTCTTTAATTAAATCTTTCTCTTCATAGGCCACGCCGATAAAGATATAGCAGGTGAAGCAAATAGAAAGAACCAGTTTGCTTGCTGTCATGGTGGGAACAAACCAAATACCGATTAACACACCAAGCATAATAGGGTGGCGGCTAAAGCGATACATCCAGTTTTCCTTGAATTCGGGGTTTGTGTAAGGCTTTCCACTGAATGCACACCAAGCCTGACGCAACCCAAATAGGTCCCAGTGATTAATGGCAAAGGTGGCTGCCACCAAGTATGCCCAGCCACTGAAAAATAGAAACCACATAACGATGTTAGCCGCAAGTGAGTGGGTCTGCCAAACAATATCACCCACTGGTTGCCAGCACGCGATCATGATGATCGAAACCACGCCGCTACTCCAAATGAAGGTGCTGCGTTCGCAAGCTGGGTCAAGCCAATTATGCATGCGTTCTTTAAACCAGGGGCGCGCCATAACGGAATGTTGCAAGCCAAATAAAAAAGTAAGCAACACGTTTATCACAATAGATACAAGGGGGTTGCTGGAAATGGTAAACAGACCAAGGGGAATAAAGCCTGCCATTGCAAAGATGATAGCTAACAAACCGCTAAAACCTATCAAATAAGATGCAATACCGTAGCTTAGAATCGTGACCCTCTTGCTGGTGCTGAGAAGATGATGATCGGAACCATCAGTTAATGGGTGGTTAAATGTGTTTGAAATTGCCATGGAGATTCTCCTTAAAAGTGCGATGCCATTAAACGGGGTTCAGTTCCAGCAAAATTCGGCCAGACATTTCGATTTGTTTGTGTTCAGGGAGTGGGTGAAAATGCATAGCACGAACATCCCGAATAATGCGCTCCAATGGGTGTCCCTGAAAAAATGCCGCGCCTCCCACAATGTTGCTTGCCATTTCCACGGCCTGCTTAATGCCGTTGGTGGCAATGGTTTTTCGCGTAAGAATGGCTTCAGAGTTATGCACAGCAGGAATAAATTGATAATTCATATTCATATCAATCATGCTTTCCAGCGCTAAGCGTGCCGTAACCAGTTGATTGTTCATGGCGCCCACCAAAGCACTTAAGGCAGGTTTGCCCTTGGCGTGATTTATGGCAAGGCTACAAGCATTCTCTGCCATGCCAAAATAGGCAGAAACGATAATGGGTAATGCTATGGGTAGAATCGTATCCCAGATAGCATGCCATTCTCCAGCGGGGCGGCGAGCGATTATGGCTTCTTCCGGCAGAAACACATTTTCCAAAATCACATCATTGGAGCCGGTGCCGCGCATGCCCAGGGTTTTCCAATTGTTTTGAATGCGGATGCCCTCGGTGGAAAAGGGTAAAGAAAAGTGCAGCACTTCCTGGCCATTTTCGGTTTCGCAATTGACGCTGGTAACCATCACTTGCGCCCCAGGGCCACCGCTAACAAAACGCTTGTGGGCATTGACTACATAGCCGCCCTCAATGGCCGTAGCACTGCCGTTCGACGCCAGCCAGTCGTTAGCGCCGGTACCGGCAATAATCAGTTCATTAGACGCAATTTTTTCCAGGGTGGATTTTGCTCGCGGATCCCCTTTATGGTATTTAAATACATTCAATGCCACGGGGTGAGTGTGCATAGCATAGGCCAGCGCAGTTGAGCCACAGTAATGCGCTATCTGACGGCAGGTGGCACACACTTCTTCGTAGCTGAGGTTGCCGCCGCCCAGCTGTTCCGGGATGGCTAAAGAGAAGAAGCGAGCCTCTTTCAGTTCGTCGTAGTTACGCTGAACGAACTCGCAATTTTGGTCATACAGTGGGGCTCTATCGGCAAACAGGCTGCCCAGGTTATCACCTAATTCGCTTACCGCAGAGAACCAAGTGGAATGGTTGGTTGTGTTCATCATGACGCTCCATGTTGAGTGGGTTTGAAGACTGCTCAATGCATGGTGTTAGATTAGAACCGAATCGTGGTGGGAAAAACTTTCAAACCTGTAGTAACTAACTACGTAAACTGTAGTAACCTACTTTAAAAGTTGTAGTTTCAGAAAAGTGTGAAAAATTGCATAAATTTATAACTAAAAATTCACGCAATCAGGAGCGTTGATACATGAACTACGGACAATTTTGCCCAGTATCAAAAGCCGCAGAAATGCTAGGGGATAAATGGACCCTGCTTATTGTACGGGAGCTATTAATGGGTGGCAGCCGTTTTAATACTTTGCAGCGTGGTTTAAGTTCCATCTCTCCCACAATGCTTACCAAACGTCTCAATGAACTCACCGCTTGCGGTATCGTGATGAAAAAGAAAATACCGGGCCAAAAAGGTTATGAGTATTTTCTTACTGAATGCGGTCAAGAGCTTTATCCTATGGTGGAACAAATGGGGATTTGGGGAATGCGTTGGGCCCGTGAGGGCATGCCCGATTCTGATCTGGATGTGGAATTGCTGATGCTCTATTTGGAACGCAGTATTATTCCAGAAAAACTTATCGGCAATGAAACGGTTGTCCGTTTTCGTTTTACCGATTTAGAAGAATTCGGTGATTGGTGGTTAGTGGTTAAAGACAACGAAGTGGACGCATGCATTCAAGACCCAGGTAAAGATGTGGATGTGTATTTCACCACAGATTTACGCACTATGATTTCAGCCTGGATGGGGGACACCACCTATAAAAAGGCCATTGCTGAAAATAAATTAAAGTTGGTAGGTCATAGTGCGTTAACGAAAAATATCAGCTCGTGGATTCAGGGTGCCACCTTTGAAGGCATTCCACCTGCTCAAGCGATTAATTACAGTATTTGATAGGAAGAAGTTTTACCTTATGCATATTTGGATTGATGGTGATGCCTGTCCGGTGGTGATTAAAGAAATTTTATTTCGCGCCGCAGAGCGTACACAAATTCCTTTAACGTTAGTGGCTAACCAACCCATTCGGGTGCCGAAATCTCCGCACATTTCTTTTTTGCAAGTGAGTGGTGGCTTTGATGTGGCGGATAATGAAATTGCCAGCCGCACACAAGCAGGGGATTTGATTATTACCAGCGATATTCCTTTGGCGGCAGATGTGATCGCTAAAGGTGCAACCGCCCTAAGTCCTCGCGGTGAGCTTTATACCGAATCCAATATTAAAGCCCGCTTAACCATGCGTGATTTTATGGATACCTTACGCTCCAGTGGTGTGGATACCGGTGGGCCGCCGGCGTTAAGTCAGGCGGATCGGCAGGAATTTGCAAATCATTTGGATCGTATTCTTACTCAGTTCCAACAAGCTAAATAAGCATAAGGTGAACGCTGGTCTAGCTGTTTGGGTCAGGCAGGTCGCGGAGATTCTTTCTGCTCATCTGGCAGTTTAAAAGCAAGTAGCGCTGCCAACAATACGAAAGCGGTAGAGATAAACAGGCAGGCCTCAATGCCATAGGCCTGATAAACCCAGCCCGATAAAATAGTGCCGACTAATCGACCCATGGCGTTCGCCATATAATAAAAACCTACGTCGAGGGAAACGCCATCGGCACTGGCGTAGCGAACAATCAAGTAGCTGTGTAGTGAAGAGTTTACAGCGAATAATGCTCCAAACAACAGCAACCCTACGATAAAACTGATATGCACGTAGAAGTTTTCCGCACAGGCGAGCGCAATTAAAACGGGTAACAGGGCTAAGGGTAGAGCCCAGGCAAAAGCCAATTTGCCTCCGGGCGTTGTCCCTTTTCGGTTAACGGTAATATTGGGTGCTAGAGTTTGAACAAGGCCGTAACCAATAATCCAACAGGCAAGAAACCCACCTACGGCCATATGATCCCAGTTGAACTGACTGGCTAAAAATACAGGCAGTGCTACAACAAACCACACATCCCTTGCGCCAAATAAAAATAAACGGGCGGCAGATAAAAAGTTAATGGCTCGGCTTTTTGAAAACAGATCCTTAAATTGGGGTTTGTTTTTAGCTTTCCCTAAATCTTGCTTTAAAAAGATTAAACTGCTTAACCATACCAGCAGTAATGCGGCTGCCATTGATGCAATCGCGTATTTAAACCCCAATAGAGACAGCAACACCGCACCCAGAAAAAAGCCGGTGCCTTTCAGCGCATTTTTAGAACCTGTCAGCAAAGAAACCCAGCGAAAAAGCGTCAGTTGAGCATTGGCGGGCACCAATAACTTGATGGCGCTTTTGGCACTCATCTTATTCAAATCTTTGGCAATGCCTGAGAGGGCTTGCGCGCTCATTACCCAGGGTACTGTTAACATGTTTGAGGGCACTAATAACATTCCCAGAGCAATCACTTGTAGAAACAAGCCCGCATTCATGGTTTTGTTTAAACCTAAATGTGCGCCTAACCAGCCACCAAGCAAATTGGTGATCACCCCGAATATTTCATAAAATAAAAATAGCATGGCAATTTGCAAGGGGCTGTAACCCAGGTTGTAAAAATGCAATACAACCAACATGCGCAAAGCGCCATCCGTTAGAGTAAATGCCCAATAGTTGCCGGTGATTACCAGGTATTGTTTTACATCGTCGGAAAAGGTGGTTTTATTCACGGTGTTGTTGAGTGCCAGGTTCAAGAATCGAGTTTGGCCACTAAGGCCATTAACTCTGCGGTGCGATTGGCATAACCCCATTCGTTGTCATACCAAGCGTATATTTTTAATTGGGTATCGTTGATCACCATGGTGCTTAAGGCATCTACAATGCAGGAGCGCGGATCGGTTTTATAATCGATGGATACCAGTGGTTTTTCTTCATAACCCAAAATGCCTTTCAGCCTGCCACCATATAGCTCTCCGTTAGCGGCTTGTCGAAACAGCGCGTTAATTTCCTCGGCGGTGACGGCTTTCTTCATTTCAAACACGCAATCCGTTAAGGAAGCATTAGCTAAGGGGACCCGCACAGCATGACCATTCAAGCGACCTTTTAACTCAGGAAAAATATGGGTGATGGCGGTAGCAGAGCCTGTGGTTGTGGGAATCAAGCTCATGCCGCAGGCTCTGGCGCGGCGTAGGTCTTTGTGTGGTGCATCTAAGATGGTTTGGGTATTGGTGATGTCATGAATGGTGGTCATGGAACCGTGTTCAATGCCCACTTGTTCGTGCAGTACCTTCACCACGGGAGCCAAGCAATTGGTGGTGCAGGAAGCCGCTGTAACAATGGCGTGTTGCTTTGGGTTATAAAGTTGATGATTCACACCCATCACCACATTTAACACGCCGTCTTCTTTTACTGGGGCGGTTACTACTACCCGTTTTACACCCTGATTCAAATAGGCTTGTAAAACCGCGTGGTTTTTCATTTTGCCAGACGCTTCAATCACAATATGGCAATTGGACCAGTCGGTTTCCTCAATGGATGCGTTGTTGGTCACTTGAATGGATGCGCTTCCAATCCGAATATGATCGCCTTCAGCAACGGCTTCTTGTTGCCAGTGACCATGCACAGAATCAAAATTCAAAAGGTGGGCGTGGGCAGCGGCATCACCTGCTGGGTCGTTAATCTGCACAAACTCAATACCAGGCCAACCCCAGGCAGCGCGCAGGGTTAAGCGGCCCATGCGGCCAAATCCGTTGATGCCCACTTTAATGGTCATGGTGTGCTCCCGTATTGAGTGAAGATATATGGAAATTCATATGTGTGTGCCCAAAAAAATTTAGCAGCAGGTTTGGCTGCGCTCAGGGCGTTCCCCCATTCTGCATAGGTTAGCCATGTTTTCTTTCAGGAATGTGGCATTGCTGGCAGTGGTTTCCTGCAATACGACTTTTGTCCACTCGGGCAGTTTCGGGTTGATGCGGTAATACACCCACTTGCCTTCGCGGCGATCCAAAATCAAACCGCATTGTCGTAACTGCGCCAAATGCCTGGAGATCTTAGGTTGGATATCCTGCAGCGCAGCGGTGAGTTCGCACACACACAGCTCACCTTCGTGGGTTAGCAGCATTAAGCAGCGCAGACGGGTTTCATCTGCCAGACATTTGTAAAATTGAACTGGATTCATGGGGGCTAATATATATGGAAAAACGTATGTGTCAATGGCTTAATGCCAGCCCAATCCCGCTGCTGCTGCACAGAACAGCACTACCATCCAGGGTGGGGATTTCCAAAATACCAGCAAAAGAAAGGCCGTAAGGGCAAGAGCAAAATCTTTTGGAGAGAGAATGGCACTGGTCCATACAGGGTTGTAAAAGGCCGCCAGCAACACACCCACCACGGCGGCATTCACTCCCAGCATGGCTTTCTGCATGGAGGGGAATCTGCGCAGGCTTTGCCATAGGGGCAGGGTGCCGAAAACCAATAGGAAGGCAGGGATAAAAATCGCCAGTACGGCAATGGCTGCGCCCAGCCATCCGTTAGGTGATTGTGATGAGGTTGCGCCTA
>JBFKSL010000061.1:0-12562 GCA_041626995.1 Ketobacter sp.
TCCGGACGAGACACGAAGCTTCCTCGCTTCACTTGCTGCAGTCGATGTCCCTTTCACCATCCTTGTTGTAGACAATGCAAGCCCTGAAGCGGACAGATTAACCCTGTTCGCCAGGCATTTCGATTTCACTACTGATCGCTTTGTTCCTGAGTTGGCAGCCATCGCAGATGCATTGAGACTTGACGTCAAACACCTTTCGTATTCGCGCTACAAACCCAAATTAGTCAGCGTAGATACACCGGTGCTAGTGGTTCCGTTGACACGGCCAGAGCACGTTGTTAGCGCTCGTCTTGATCCTAATCAATGGGCATCGCTTCTGTCAGAAGTTTATGCCACCTCTATTTTACTTATCGCGCCGGGTTCTATCGGTGGGAGATCGGATTTTCATGGTCGCCTGATTGCGCCAACCTTTGAATCGTCGGCTTGCCCACCTATTGGCTCCGTTATTCCAGAATTCATTGCTTACCTATGTTGTTGCGACAGCACAGCGCCCGGCACACATACAACAAGTATTGACCGCGGCAGCCACGATGGACGCCAAAGCTTGATTCATCTTGAATTTGATTATCGCGGCGGAAATCAGGCCAAGTGCCGAATAGGCGGGAAGGTAATATTAATGGCCGAAGGTAAATTTCTTATTTCGTAAATAGTCCACTTTCTAATGCAATAACTCTGCTCCTTCAGAGAACAGAGTTATTGCCACTACAGATATCGATTTTTTTATCAGCACGCATCAACAATAAGTTCGCTTTAAACATTTCCCCTCGCTATAAAAATAACAATAAAACGGAGCGAATTATGTACCAAGGAAACTGGGTGCGTTCACTATACCGAACGTTTTTGCAAATTTTCATTATCTCATTTGCTTTTTTATCCCCTTTCACATTTGCCGCTGTACCCAATCCTATTGTGACGCCAATTGCATATGATGCTGGCTCAAAACAGCGTCCCTTTGTGTCATCACCACTAAACCTTGCGGAATACGGCTATATAGAAGAAGAATTTTTAATGTCCGGCACTACCAGTACCTTTAGCAAAGATGGAAGGTGGCGTAGCGATGGCAAATGGGGCATTAAGGTATATAAAGAAAATCAGCCCTACGCTACCCGATTGCTGGTTCGGCGGCCCGCAGATGCAGCAGACTTTAACGGTATAGTGATTATCGAATGGTTTAACAATACTGCATTTATGGATGTGGATGTCATATGGGCGCAATCTCATACAGAGCTGCTACGGGAAGGCTATGTCTGGATTGGCGTGAGCGCCCAATACCTCGGCGTTGCCATGTTAAAAAACTGGGATAACGAACGCTACGGCGGCCTACGCCACAATACCGACGGTTTATCATACGGAATTTTTTCCCAAGCCGCTCAGGCAGTACGAACACAATCCAACATCATACTGGGTGAGCTAACACCACAGGGCATTATTGGCGCAGGGGAATCGCAATCGGCAATTCGTCTGACAACTTATGTAAATGCATTCCAACAGGACGCCGCTGAAGTTTATGATGGCATTCTTCTTTATTCCCGCTTCCACCTTGCTGCACCGTTACGGAACGGACTGACATCACTAACGCCGTCGCCAGCCTATATACGCGATGATAATCAAGTAAAAGTAATACAGTTGGAAACCGAGCAGGATGTATTTATGTTTTTATTTCGGTTAGCACGGCAAGAGGACACTGGGCTTCTACGTACCTGGGAAATACCTGGCGCATCCCATTACGACGACTACGGGGTTAGCAATCTTTTACCTCAATACCAGCGCGATTTTACCGCATTCTCTTCCATTGAATTAGTTTGTCAAAATTCTCCCAGTAAAATTCCTCAGCATTATGTTGTTAATGCTGCGCTTTCTCATTTTTCTAAATGGATCATTAATGGTGCAACTCCACCACACTCTCCAGCCATAGAATATAATAACTTCAAGGTGATTAGGGATGAACATGGTAATGCATTAGGTGGTATTCGTTTACCTCATATGGAAGCGCCCATAGCCACCAATAATTACGCTAATTCTGGAAGTTTCCGTGGTGGTAATTGGTTTGTTAACGCTTTTGCCTGTCCTTTTCTAGGCAATACCGTTCCCTTCACCAAGTCCAAACTAGAGTCTTTGTATCCAACCCATGAAGAATATGTGGAACAGTTCACCAGAGCCGCCGATGCTGCCATGGAGGACGGATTTTTATTACCAGATGATTATGAGGAAGCTGTGTCTGAGGCTCAGGCCATGGAAATACCCTAGATCCATTCTAATAAGACTGCAGCATACCGCGACCTAGAAACAACAAATTAGGTTTGTTCGTTAATTTTCCGCGTGACATAAAAGAATCATATATCCCAAAGCGTTACGAATTTCCCTATTAAACATGCATGAAAATCCGATTTTTCCACAACAAACATTTGATAACGTGAAATCTTTCACGTTATCACCAGCAGTAAAATCAAAAATGCCGATTTTATTGAGCTAGGTCGGTGTTCTGATATTACCAGCGTTGTGACTTGCATTCATCGCGCTATATTCAGTTCAGTAATGCAGTAGTCAGCAAGGAGGCATATGACATGAGTTTGCAGTGGTCTTCAGAACTTGAAATTGGAATCCCCGTAATTGATAGCCAACACCAACGTATCGTTGAATACATTGGCAAGGTGGAACACGCCCACCAGCAACACAGCCAAAATGAATTAATGGAAGTGTTGGATGAATTAGTAGATTACACCCTTTCTCACTTTGCCTTTGAAGAATCCTTAATGGAAGAAGCGGGCTATCCCTTTATTAAAGCCCATCAAAAAGTTCACGCTTTATTTACCCGTCGAGTGGAAAGTTACTATCAACAAGCCAAAGCAGGAGCAGATATTACCGAAGAACTTTTGCATACACTAAAAGCTTGGCTAGTGAATCACATTAAACATGATGATCGCGACTATGGTGATATTGTAAAAGCCAACATGGAAGAAGCCACGCAAAGGGTTAAATCCAGAAAAGGCAGCTGGATGACCCGCTTGTTTGGTTAATAACGAGGTACTCTATGCCACATTTTATTTGGTCCAGTGAATATGAACTGGGTATCTCTGTTATTGATGCTCAACATCAGCGAATTATTCACTACATTAATCGTGTTTACGATACGTTGGAAAACGAATCCAGCCAGGATGAAATTAACGACATCCTCACCCATCTATTGGACTACACCTATTCTCACTTGGCATTTGAAGAAGCCATGTTAGAAGAAATCGGTTATGAAGAATTAAGCGAACATCAGCTTACCCACAACACGTTTACCAAACTCATAGAAAATTTGCGCAAACGCGCAGATTGTGGAGAAAATGTTGGCGCAGAGCTAGCAGCATTTCTGAATAATTGGCTGATTTTTCACATTATGGTAGAAGATGCAAAATACGTTGACGCTGTAAGTGAGCACTTGGCAGGTCAAGAAGCTGGCAAGCGCAGATTGTGGCTACATAGAGCGGTAACCAAATATTTTCAGTAAAAAATATTACCTGTTAATCGGAACGTTAACGCACGCCCCGATTTAACAATGCTAAGCCTTAAATTTTACTGGCGATACCAATTGAGAAACCACTTACCTCAATATCATCGTCATCGTAATAGTTCATATATTCCACATTTAAACTTAGGTTACGATCGAGATCCAAATCCACACCCAACCCATAAGATAGATCAGTGTCGCTTTCTGAACCATCACCCAAAAAGTTTTGAGAATACTCCAGTTCAGTACGGGTAAAGCCTACGATAGCGTAAGGATGAAAGTTTACACCAATGGGCGCCCCCACACGCAAGTAGCCACCAATCATACTGTTCAGCTCCACGTCATACTCCGCTATACCATAACGAACCGTATCATCCCCCACACCCAATGCTACACGCACTTCCCCACTAAAATTCTCATTGAGCTGGGTACCTAACCGGCCACCAATAGCCATTAAAGACGCATCTTCACTTCCTTCTGCTTTTGCATCCACAAATAGCGCACTGCCACCCACATAAGGACCAGTGGTGTTTTTGTATGGCTCGGCATAAACGGAACCGGCACTTACTGCCGTAAGAATAAGGCTAGAACATATCAATCGTATTTTCATATTGGTCTCTCCAGGAGGTAGACGCATAGTTGCTAGTGAAGGTTACAATATATATGCTGAAAACTGAATCTAAGCTGAATCACTAGAAAAAGCTAATATAAAATGGAATATTACCTAATTTTAAAGACAATCCACATCTTAAGTTCAACAATTCTGTTTGGAACTGGGATCGGTATCGCCTTTTTTATGCTTCGATCCTACTTCAGCGATAATCTTCAGCAAAAATTATATGCAACCAGCAACACTGTATTTGCGGATTGCTGTTTTACTCTTCCGGCTGCCATTATTCAGCCCATTTCTGGTTCCACTCTTATAAATGGAAACACCAAAAATATTTTTGGTTGGCAAAGCTTGCACTCTCGACATTATTCAAGATTGGGAAAACGTTGGCTAGGGAACTGCAATGTGCCTGATTTTGAACTTTTTCCACAGCGTTATCCAGATCTTAAAACTATTCGCTTCTATGCTGGACTCGAACTGTCATTCGTTCATATTACGTTATGGGCATTATCATGGTTGGTAAGAGATGGTTTGATCAGGCGTCTGGAAAATGCTGTACCCTTACTACTGAAACTTTCCTTTTTATTCGATTGGTTAGGCAGTGCCAATAGTGGCTTTCATATGGAATTAAAGGGAAAGGGGAAAGCAGGTGAACCCAAAACGGTTACTTTTGAACTAATCGCACGCGGTGGAGATGGCCCTTATATTCCCTGCATGCCAAGTATATTACTAACTAAAAAATTACTTAGCGGAAACACACTACCAAGTGGCGCAACGCCCTGCTTAGGAATGATCTCAAAACAAGAATATTTAAGCGCGTTAAATGGGCTGGATATTACTTGGCAAGAATTTAGAAAAAATTTGCGCTAAGGAAATATATACATCTTCTGCCACATGCCCTTCGCGCAAATTTTTCTAACCTAATACCATTCACCTTAGAATGGTAAACTTTTGGTTATGATCTCACTCGGATGAAAAATTACGAGTCCAACACACTGTACCCTCGACATCATCCACACATATTTTGCGATTCACTGTACGGATATTCGTTGGGTTAATCAATTCTGGCACCAGGGTATCACCATAGCCACTCCAACATTTCACCCCCATCACATCCAAAGCGCAAACAAAACCATCTCCAGCTGCCAGCGTAAGTGGTGGATACAAGTCCGGTAATGGTGGACGCTCTGGATAAATCACTTCACACTGATCCGATGGAAAGGTTACACCCGCTGGACAATAGTAAGTTGGGCGAGAATGAGCACCCCAGCACTGCACGCCGCCATCATCTTCTACACAGCTTATGGTTTTTTCAGTGACGACCTGAGTGGGATTGCTAACTGTAGGTACTTCACTACTTTCACCGTAACTATTCCAACAGCGCAATTCCATGTTGGTAAAAATTGCACATGAGGTATATGGGCTCCAGCCCTGAGCCATCACATCGGCATCACGAACAAAAACCGGTTTGATGATGTAGGTGTTTGAATCCCAATAGGAGCAGCGGGTCTCGCTCAACGGTGAATTTCCAATAGCACAGTACTGTTCAAGTTGTAACGTACAGTTATTGCTTTGGTCGCAATCTCCGTAGTTCCATCCCAAAAGCCGGTTAGCTGGTTCGGGTATGGCGGTGATGTCCATCGTTCCTGTGGCAGTTGGGACTTCGTTATTTAACCTAACTGTGACTTCGCAACGAGTACCACAGTCAATGCCCGATGGCGATGTCACCTTTCCTTCACCAACCACATTAACAGTAACTTTGGTCGTTGCACCACCACATGCAGTTAATGCGGTGATTATTAATAAAGCTGATAAAACACGCAAAGTACTTATAGTTGTTATTTTCATTTTTCCGTCCAGTCATTCCTTTGATAGCAACGCAAGTGTAAGTTATCTGTAAAGGTTTAAATTGCATTATTCGGCCAGGATACGTTGCAAGAAATTACTGGGTGGTTTGTCAATTAGTGCTTCAAATTTTGGTAATCTATAAGCAGTTTTAATACACTATGTAGTCTTATTGCCCATACAAAACCTAGGGAGCAAACTATGTTTGCAACGCGAGTAACAAGAAAACTGGTCTTTATCGTAGCACTGCTTGGTGGCTTGGTAAGCCTAAGCGGGTGTGGAATCAATAATATTCCCACACTAGACGAACAGGTGAAAGCCACTTGGGCACAGGTAGAAAATCAATATCAGCGCCGAGCCGATCTGGTGCCAAACCTTGTGTCTACTGTTAAAGGCTACGCCGCTCACGAGAAAGAAACCCTTCAAGCGGTGGTGGAAGCGCGCGCCAAAGTTGGTTCTATGCAAGTAGATAGCAACATACTGAATAACCCTGATCAGTTAAAACAATTTGAAGCTGCACAAGGCCAATTAAGCAGTGCTTTAAGTCGATTGATGGTCGTGGTGGAACGCTACCCTGATCTCAAAGCCAACCAGAACTTTTTATCCCTTCAATCACAACTGGAAGGCACTGAAAACCGCATTTCAGTAGCGCGCCGTGACTTCATTCAATCTGTGGCAACTTACAATACTGAAATTCGAACCTTTCCTGGCCGAATTTGGCATAGCCTGTTGTATAGCGACATGCCCATTCGTGAAACTTATGCTGCCACTGCTGAAGATGCTAAAGAAGCACCCAAGGTGGAATTCTAATGGTGCGTTTTGCCTCGCTCATTACGTTGAGCTTATTGTTCACGCTCAACGCCATGGCACAACCTACTTTTCCGCCCTTAAGCGGACGCGTTGTGGATAAAGCTAACTTACTCAGCACGTCTACAGAAAGACGCCTGAACAAACAATTACAAGCCCATGAAAATGCCACTAGCAATCAAGTGGTAGTGGTTACACTGCCCAATTTACAAGGTTACGATATTGCAACCTTTGGTTATCAGCTGGGTCGGCATTGGGGTATCGGTCAGAAAGATAAAAATAACGGTGTATTACTGATTGTGGCAAAAAAAGAACGACGTATGCGCATTGAAGTGGGTTACGGCTTAGAAGGCATCCTGACCGATGCCATCAGCGCCAATATCATTCAAACTATTATTCGGCCCGCTTTTAAAAAAGGCCAGTTTGAAAAGGGTATTGAAGCGGGCACCACCGCGATTATTGAAGCCTTGGGTGGTCAATACAAAATGCGCAATACCCGCTCCCAAAAAGGCAAATCTGCTTGGGTTTTCCTCCTGTTTATGATCTTAATTGTCTTTTTTAATATGTTTCGTGGTGGCGGTGGCCCTGGTTTTGGCAGGGGTTATCGACGGGGAAGCTATTATGGAACCGGCTATGGTGGCGGGTTGGGAGGCAGCTTTGGAGGCGGCGGCGGATTTTCCGGCGGCGGTGGTGGATTTGGTGGCGGCGGCGCTTCGGGAGGTTGGTAATGACATTATTTAATGAAACTGAACTAAAAAAAGTAGCAGACGCCATCGATGCAGTAGAAAAAGATACCGATGCAGAACTGGTTACTGTGTTAGCTCACCAAGCCGACGATTACTTCTACATTCCCACGTTGTGGGCAGCAATTACTGCACTTTTAATACCCTTTATATTCAAACTCACGCCATTTTGGTTGAGTGGTGATGATCTACTTATGCTGCAATGGATCAACTTTATAGCGTTGGCTCTGCTGTTTCGCGTACCATTGATTATGATTCGATTGGTGCCTAAACCCGTAAAACATTGGCGAGCGGCAAACCTTGCGCGCAGTCAATTTTTAGAGAATAACCTACACCATACAAAGGGCGAAACGGGTGTACTAATTTTTATTTCAGAAGCTGAGCATTACGTTGAAATTATTGCTGATCGCGGCATTAGTCAACATGTTGGCAATGATCAGTGGCAAGAGATTGTGAATAGACTGACATCACATATTAAGCGTAAGGATACGTTGCAGGGTATGCTCAACTGTATTAATGAATGCGGTGAGATGTTAAAGCAGTACGCGCCTGCCACGGGTGATAAAAACGAACTGCCTAATCATTTAATACTACTGAAATAGAAATCTATCCACGTAGGGGGAATGAATTTCCCCCTATCGATATTCCTCAACCCACTCCCCAGGCACACCCAGCATCAATAAAATTTGTTTCTGGGCCGCCTCTAAAATCCCTCTCTGTTCCTCTTCACGGGTAATGGTTTTTGCTACCACGACTGCGCCTATTAATAACGATAAAATAGCTCTGGACTTCTCTGCTATGGATTCCTGATGCACCTCAATCGGCAGTTGCTTTAGCTTGCTTAATGCGATCAAACGACGCTCTACCATTTTTTTCAAGCCGTCGTATGATTCTTCAAATAAACGCCTTACGTTCGCATTGCTATTACCCACTTCATTAAATAGCAGTGTCTCCGGTCCAGGCAGGGTATTTCTTTCCAACTCACGCAAGTTCCAATAGTGAGTGACCAGTTCCGTTAAATGGTTCACTGACAATGGCCCTTTGACCAGTCGTGCAGCTCGGCTACGTTTCACCGTTTCCAAAAAAGAGGCTTTAAATAGCGCTTCTTTGGAATTGAAATGAGCGTAAAAAGCCCCATGGGTCATTTTCGCCGCAGACATGATTTGACCGATAGACACCTTATCGAAGCCATAGCGGGAAAATAACTCAATGGCAGCAGCAAGAATACGATCTTTTGACTTAGTTTTTTGGTCTTTTGGATAAGGCATAAGGAATGAATATTATCTTGATCATATGGTGTTTGCCGATAGGGTAATTACCTACTAAATCAAATTTGGAGTGACACTATGAATTCACCAATCGTCATCACTGGAATGGGTATCATCAGCCCCCTAGGGTGTGGCGTCAAGCCAGTGTGGGAAAGATTAATTGCAGGCCACTCAGGTATTGGGTTCATCGATCGCTTTGATGTTGATGAATTTCCGATCAAAATCGCCGGGCAAGTACCTGGGCCACAAGACACCAATGCTGCGGGGTTCGACCCGGAGCGCGTCGTCAATCGTAAAGAACTGAAAAAACTTGACCTATTTACGCTCTATGCGCTGGCAGCGACACAAGAGGCTCTAGAGCAAGCGGACTGGTTTCCTCAATCTGAAGCCGACAAACAGGCCACAGCCACCATCGTCGCCACCGGTATTGGCGGCCTTCCCACCATCACCCAAGCCCAAAACACCTTTGAACAGCGCGGACATCGCCGTATCTCGCCATTCACCGCTCCCGCATTTCTTGCCAACATGGCCGCTGGCAATATTTCCATTGCCCATGGCTTTCAAGGCCCGCTGGGATGCCCGGTGACAGCCTGTGCTGCCAGCCTACAAGCGATTGGCGATGGCATGCGCTTGATACGTAGTGGGGAAGCAGACGTTGCCCTGGTCGGTGGAACAGAAAGCTGTATTGATCCACTGGCACTTGCTAGTTTTCATGCCATGAAAGCCCTTTCTACCGAATCCGAACACCCTCACCAAGCCTCACGCCCATTTAACCAAACGCGAGACGGATTTGTTATGGGTGAAGGGGCTGGCATGATGGTAATCGAAACCCTGGATCACGCCATATCTCGTGGCGCGAAACCTTTAGCCGTGTTAATGGGATATGGTACCAGCGCTGACGCCTATCATATCAGCGCAGGCAGGGAAGACGGTCTCGGCGGCGCCACAGCGGTGAAACTGGCGTTGAAAATGGCAGGACTCAGTAGCAGCGATATTCAATATATTAACGCCCATGCAACCTCTACCCCTGTGGGTGATCGTGCTGAGATCACGGGTTTGCGTAATGTGTTTGGTGAACAACTCCCCTCTATTCCGATTTCTTCTACAAAATCTGCTACCGGGCATTTACTGGGCGCTGCAGGTGGGGTCGAAGCTATTTTCAGCACCATGGCCGTTACGGAAAATGCTTTACCGCCCACCATTAATTTGCACAAAACAGATGACACAATGATGGATTTAGACCTGGTGCCAGTGGAGGCGCGCAACCATGAAGTTACGCACGCGCTATGCAATGGATTTGGGTTTGGCGGCGTTAACGCAGCATTAATTATTGGTAAATGCTGACCATCACCTGACCGACGCCAAATAAGCATTTAAGTTCTTATCAGGCTCGTCTTCAAACAACACTTCACCCGCATGTAGTGTTTGAATGCGGTCGAGCCTGAAATTACGAAAACTACCGCGCATTTCACACCAAGCGGTCAACAACCAAACCGGACTGAAGAAAAACAACCCCAGCGGTCTGACTATACGCGAAGATACATTTTTGTTTTCGTCACTATACTCTATGTAAATCTTTCGGCGCGCTCGAATATATTCACGAAGATCAGAAAAGCTCACTGTCCATGGAATCTTGTCACGACAGGAAACCGAGTATGTGGAAATCTGCTGCAATTCGGTTTGCAACTGCGCGGGTAACACGGCCTGAATTTTCTCGAAGGCATTGCAGGCTTTAGCGGCGAATTCGTCGTCTGTCCATTGTCGTACCATGCTGATGCCCAGGCCGATGGCTTCCAGCTCGTCGGCATCGAATGTAATGGGTGGTAGATAATATTGCTTATCAATCACATAGCCCACCCCCGCTTCACCAGTGATGGGCACCCCAGAATCGATTAAATCCTGTATATCTCGATAAACTGTGCGGGTACAAATACCGAACTCTTCAGCGATACGGCTGGCAGTCACCGCACGCCGTCTGCGCCGAATAAAGTGCGTAATTTTCATTAACCGATCCGCTCGTCGCATAAGGCAACTCCTTACCTACAAAAAACGCAAAAGAGGAATACTATCCTACTGCAACCCTACTGACACCAGGCTGTCAGTAGGCATTTGCTATTCTGACCACCCACTCATCTAATCATTAAGATCAAGTTAAGGAGAAACCCCATGATTGGCTACGTTACATTAGGCACCAACAATCTACCTCGCGCTGTTGAATATTATGATGCCTTGTTTGGCTCAATCGATATCGGCCGTTTTATGGAAGAAGAAAACTATTTTGTTGCCTGGGCACCCGCGCCCGACGCGCCTTCGGTTGCTGTTACGGTCCCGTTTAATAAAGAACCTGCAACAGTGGGCAACGGTGTTATGGTGGCATTGTTTATGGAATCACCAGAAAAGGTTGACGCATTTTATCAGAAGGCATTAGAGCTAGGCGGTACAGACGAAGGAAAACCCGGCTTTCGGCCTGAGGGGAACAGCAAAGGCTTTTACGCAGGATATTTTCGTGATTTGGACGGCAATAAATTAAATGCCTTTTGCATAGTTGAGTAGTTAGAAATACTGTTATTTCCGGTCAAGCATGCACGTTAGCCGAATAGCTTTGGCTATTCGGCACTTTGTTAATGGGGTATACCTTGAAGGAAACGGTTGATTGACTTTTTATCTCGGTAATATACTGACGAATCGCATGATCGTTTAAAAATAGCATGGGGAAACAAATGGATTCTGAAAAATTTAACAACGGCTTAGCCGTAAGGCGAAAAGTACTCGGCGATGAGTATGTGGACAGAGCATTAAACTCAGCAACAGAATTCACCAAACCCCTACAAAAGATGATTACGGAGAATGCCTGGGGAGGCGTATGGTCTGAAGGTGTTATTCCAGATCGAACCAGAAGTTTGATCACCATAGCCATTCTGGCATCCTTAAAAGCCTCCACGGAACTAAAAGGGCACGTTTTGGGTGCTCTTCGCAATGGATGTTCGGTGGAAGAGATTCAAGATGTGTTACTTCACTGCACAGTTTATTGTGGTGCACCTGCCGGTATCGATGCCTTTCGCGCCGCGAACGAAGTGATATCCGATTGGCAGTCGAAAGAGTGAAACATGGCATCAGAATTGGAAAAGGGAAAAGTCGAAACTGAAATATTCAAGCGCTTCGCTGAAGTAGTTGGTTTAAATTATGAATCCGTAGAAAAGCAATCCCCGGAAGAAAGAAAGCCTGATCTTAAGTGTGTAATAGATGGAGAAGTGGTCTACTTTGAGTTAACAGAAGCTTGCTCAGAAGATGTTGCTAAAGCCATTGCTAACCCCAAAAACACTGACGACCCCGCATACCTAAGAGTAAAAGATTATACCTCTGAAACGTACAAGAAGAAAATACAGAAAAAATATTCTGTCCGCGAGCCGATAGAGTTACTTATTTATAATATTGGAAGAACAATACTTCCAGACGATGTGCTCATTGAAAATATAAAATTGATTTCAGAGGAAGATAAAGGCCCTTTTCGTAAGGTTTGGTATTTTGGAGAGCACGTGAATGAGTTATAAGCCAATATGAGCTTGGATTAAGATTCTGATTACTCTGACAAGAGAAACGCTTTTATTCGTAAATTTATATCACTCATCTCATGATTAATCCAGTGAGAACCATCAGGGTAAACATACTGCTCTAATTGTGGCACAATCTCATCCATATTTTCATAGGCTTCTTTAGAAAAGTACTTATCTTTTGCACCTCTAAGCAGTAGAGTCGGTCGCTTTAATGTATACATTTTATTTAATATTACCGCCAA
>JBFKSL010000062.1:0-12495 GCA_041626995.1 Ketobacter sp.
AGCCGGAAATGTAAGCATTCACTTTCACGGTGATAGGGATGTACACCCGGCCAACCACCTTACCTGCAACAGCCTGTTGGATGCCATCAGCGCAGCAAGCAACAGCAAGCCTGGCATTCTGCACAACGATCTGGAAATCAACTATGTGAAACCAGACGACCGTCTCACATAGTCAACACCAACGCTGTCCGGGGCCAAAACGGGCTTTCCAGGGCTCCGGATAGCACTCTTCAAACCGCCGTACAGGCCCAGATATGGGTAAATTTCCCCTCTAAAAGAGAAAAGCAACAATTTTCATCAATTTTCATTCGAAAACACCCCCCTTTTTCCTGTAATATTGCGCACCATTTCCTGTCCACCCTTTAGAGAAGAAAGATGACTGACTTAGCCAAATATCGAAATATAGGTATCTTCGCTCACGTTGATGCGGGTAAAACCACCACAACCGAGCGTATTTTGAAGTTAACCGGTAAGATCCATAAGACCGGTGAGGTACACGATGGCGCAGCCACAACTGACTTCATGGAACAGGAACAGGAACGGGGTATCACCATCCAATCAGCAGCCACCACATGCTTCTGGGATGATCACCGTTTCAACATCATCGACACCCCTGGGCACGTTGACTTCACCATCGAAGTATATCGTTCTCTGAAAGTACTAGACGGCGGCGTGGGCGTATTCTGTGGTTCTGGCGGTGTTGAGCCTCAGTCCGAAACCAACTGGCGCTATGCTAACGAATCCGAAGTTGCGCGAATCATCTTCGTAAACAAGCTAGACCGCTTAGGTGCAGACTTCCTTAACGTAGTTAAGCAAGTAGAAGACGTACTGGGCGCAAACCCTCTGGTTATGACCCTGCCGATCGGCCGCGAAGACGACTTCGTGGGCGTGGTTGACGTACTGAACCAAAAAGCTTTCGTATGGGACGACAGTGGCCAACCTGAAAACTACGAAATAAAAGACATTCCAGAAGACATGGTTGATCTGGTTGCCGAATATCGCGAAAAGATGATCGAAACGGCTGTTGAGCAAGACGATGATCTAATGGAAGCCTACCTGGAAGGCGAAGAGCCATCCATTGAAGACATCAAGCGTTGTATCCGTAAAGGCACCATCGCTCTGGATTTCTTCCCCACTTTCTGTGGTTCCGCTTTCAAAAACAAAGGTATTCAATTGGTTCTGGACGCAGTTGTTGACTATCTGCCCAGCCCAACCGAAGTTGAGCCACAACCTTTGACCGACGAAGAAGGTAACGAAACTGGCGAAGTAGCCACCGTTTCTGCTGATGAGCCTCTGCGCGCCCTGGCATTCAAAATCATGGATGACCGTTTCGGTGCTCTGACTTTCGTACGCATCTACTCCGGTAAGCTGAAGAAAGGCGACACCATTCTGAACTCTTTCACCGGCAAAACCGAGCGTGTTGGCCGTATGGTGGAAATGCACGCCGACGAGCGTAACGAACTGGACAGCGCACAAGCAGGTGACATCATCGCTATCGTGGGCATGAAGAACGTTCAAACTGGTCACACCCTGTGTGATCCTAAAAACCCATGCACCCTGGAAGCCATGGTGTTCCCTGACCCCGTAATCTCCATAGCCGTATCACCTAAAGATAAGGGCGGTTCTGAGAAGATGGGTGTTGCTATCGGTAAGATGGTCGCTGAAGATCCTTCCTTCCAAGTTGAAACCGACGAAGAGACTGGCGAAACCATCCTTAAAGGTATGGGTGAGCTTCACCTGGACGTTAAAGTGGACATTCTGAAGCGTACTTACGGTGTAGAACTGATTGTAGGTGCTCCTCAAGTAGCTTACCGCGAAACCATTACTCAAGGTGTCGAAGACAGCTACACCCACAAGAAACAATCGGGTGGTTCCGGTCAATTCGGTAAGATCGATTATCGCATCAAGCCAGGTGAGCCTAACACTGGCCTAACCTTCACCACCTCTGTTGTGGGCGGTAACGTACCGAAGGAATTCTTCCCAGCCATCGAGAAAGGCTTCAAACTGATGATGGAAGAAGGCCCTCTGGCTGGCTTCCCCATGCTGGACGTTGATATCGAACTGTATGACGGTTCTTACCACGCGGTTGACTCCTCTGCCATCGCGTTCGAGCTGGCCGCAAAAGGCGCTTACCGTCAGTCCATGCCTAAAGCTGGCCCACAATTGTTGGAGCCTGTGATGAAGGTAGACGTGTTCACTCCAGAAGATAACGTGGGTGATGTAATCGGTGACTTGAACCGTCGTCGTGGCATGATCAAAGACCAACAAGCTGGCACCATGGGTGTTCGTATCAAAGCAGACGTACCCCTGGCTGAAATGTTCGGCTACATCGGTCACCTGCGTACCATCACTTCCGGTCGCGGTCAGTTCTCCATGGAGTTCTCGCACTACGCACCTTGCCCACAAAACGTGGCAGAAGAAGTGATTGCAGCAGCTAAAGAAAAGAAAGCCGCTAAATAAGCGCTGGCTCTTTCTTAAAACTAAAAAGCCCCGCTGGAGTGATTCAGCGGGGCTTTTTGTTTTCACTCTTGGTCAAGAGTTTTACAAACTTCCAAACAACGGTTGATCATTCCAACACAAAATAACCGTTCCATGAGCAGGCATTCCTTGGAAACACTCCGATGTATTTAACGGGCATCCCGCCAAAAACAAAGTGGAACTCAGAGTAAAAATCATTAATGCGGTTTTGGTTATTTTTTTCATAATTTACTTACCTCCTTGTTGGCCGCAATAAGCTACACGAATTAACTCATTTTACGCAAGTTTAATAGGCATATAAGGCGGCAGCGTAGACCAACGTGGCTATACTTAGTTGAAAAGTTACAACTTTTTAAGGCCTAGATAATGAAAATAGGGATCATCGGCGCAGGTGCCGCAGGGCTTTCTGCCGCCCATTATTTAAAGCAAGAAAATTACAATAACGTAACTATTTTTGAAGCTTCCGATCAAGTGGGCGGAAAATGTTGCTCTATTGAAATCGACAGTCATATTTTTGATATTGGCGCAGTGATTGCCACCATGGGTTATAACCGGGTGCTGGCTTTGGCTGAGGAATACAATGTGCCAATGATTAACGCGCCTAAACTCTACTATAAATCCCTAGAAACACTTGAACAACGCAGACTTGGTGCACCTTCATTTGAAGGCTTTACCACCATCAAAGCCATGATGGAGTTAGGACAGCTACTGATAAAAATGCGTGCCACACGCACGCCAGGCCACAGACATTTGGAATTTGATCTGGCAAAAAACATCAATGACTGGCTGCATGAAAACAACCTGGAAAATATTCAGGAAATGTTGGTGCCCGCGTTTACCGGGTTTGGATACGGCTACAAAGAACACATTCCCGCAGCTTACCTTTTCAAAATGGCTGAGCTGACTTTCGCCAATTCTGTCTCCAATAATTGGCGCTGGTTCAAAACCGCTTTTCAGAGCCAACAGAAGTCTGAGCAAAACAACTTACCTTTTGCCGATTTATCGGAACCTTTAATGTTTGAAAAGGGCTATCAGTCTTTATTTGAAGCCATGGCCCAAGGCTTCAACATTAAATTAAACACTGCGATATCCACCATCGAAATCAATGGTGAATTCAAAGCCTTGATAGACAACCATGGACAAATCCACCAATTTGACCAAATCATCATTGCCACCCCACCCAACATTACAACCAAATTGGTAAACTTTGATATCGACTTAAGCAAACTATTCCAAACCCCAAGGACATTGGATTATCACGTATTTCTTACTGAATTTAAAAAGCCAATTGATCAGGAAGCCTGGTTTCTACCAGAAAATACGTTAAGTATGTCTGGGCTGGGCCGACCCGTTGTTGTTTCCCGAGTCACACCTAACTGTAATATTGGCACCTGTTATGCCTATAGCAATGAGCACATTGATATAGCGCAACTGGAAAACAACCTTGAAGAAGATTGCGACCGACTTGGCCTGGGTTTAAAAAGCATTAAGCAACATAAACGCTGGGATTACTTCCCTCATGTGGATGCAGAGCATTTCAACGAGTTCTATAAAAAGCTTGAGCAAGTTCAGGGGCGAAATGGTATCTACTTTGCTGGTGAAGCCACTAATTTCACTACTGTGGAACATGTAGTTTGTTATTCTCATTCGCTAGTTGAACGGTTTTTTACAGAATAGCCTCTCGTGCTAACACCATATATCGCAGCGGCCCTCCCACATCGGCGCTATCAAAGGGAAAGCACGCCACCAAAGCCAGTACCGACTCATCTGCATCCAAGCGAATCTCCGAGTGACGTACATCAGCAATCATAATTTCATCCACTTGAAAAACGGTGTGCTCCCCATGTTGGTTCTGTAGCAAGATTTCATCGCCAATATTCATCCACTGCAAGAAAGCAAAATGAGTATCACGATGACCACCAATCACACTCACACCCTCCAGCCCCGGTAAAACACTGGCACTCAAATGGGCAGGTGCAAAAGCCAGGTTTCGGCCACTGGCGCCCGCCAATACCACCAATTGTTTTTTATGGGCAGGAAAGCTTAAGCGAGCAATAGGCGTGGTATCCGCCCAGGGCCAGGGTTTGTGTTCTTTACCATCCTGTAATCGCTTTACCCAAGCCTCTTCCAGTAAATACTGTGCTAACTCTGCTTTCGCTTCCATATATCCGGCCTTCCCTGCAAACCATAACGCTGCCACCAACAATCCGTACACTGCACCATTACGCCATTTCATAACCGGCCTCCTGTTCGGCATTGAACTCGTTATGCCCCCAAACCAGCACCGCGACCACAAGAAAAAAGAGCGCCATTAAATAATGCCATTTCAAACCCAGTGCTGTTTTGGGGTAGCCCACGCTAGGCGCCCGCTGCTTTGATCCCGCAGGCATGGCATTGGGTACATTATTCTTTTTCAAATTTTCGTTAACAGGTCGAACGGGTGTTACATCCACCGCAACAAAACTGGTATAGGGTGTTACCAATCGGTAATCCATTCCGAGTTGTATAATGTCTTGCTTATGCAGAGCCGGTTGACCTTGGCGTATAGATTCATCCTGAAAGAAAGCCACTTTTTTACGCGCCCACAGAGTGGCTATGCCTTCATCCTGTTGCGACGATTGAATCTGCATTTCTCTCGCCCATTGCTGGCCATTTAATTCACCGCTCACATGAATACGCGTTGGCATTTGATCAAACTGAGCACTCACCAATAAAGGCTCACCCATATACAAGTCCGGAATCACTTGGGGATACAGCTCGCCGGACGCACCTTCAATTTGCACAGCAACCTGGGTTAACACGGGCTTTTCAATCTTGTCGAATAGCTGGGCCATTTTTTCCTGCACTTCATCGGGTTTGCCGATATAAGAATACGTACCACGCCCAAATTCGGCCGCTTTTCTCATAAAATAAGCATTGGGTGCGGAGCCAATACCCACCGTATACAACCGGCTGTTATCAATATTCTGATGAATCAATTCAAACAATTTTGCTTCATTCCCCACGCTGCCATCGGTAATAAACACAATCTGTTTTATACGTTCGTGTTCTTCATGTTTGTTTTGTAATGCAGCTTGTAATGGTGCAAACATTTCCGTACCACCATTTGCCGAGAGACCATCAATAAAATAACGCGCCCTGCGAACCTGCTCGGGTATTGCCAATTGCGCTTCAGCAAACAGCGCATGATAGGTGGAATTAAATTCAATAATATTGAAAGAATCTTGTGGCCGTAGGTGATCTAACGCCATACGTAAGGCTTGCTTGGCCTGATGAATGGAAGCGCCAGACATAGAACCCGATGTATCGATAATCAATATTAATTCCCTCGGTGCTATATTTACCAATTGCTCATCCACCGGGGGCACTAGCATAATCAAACCGTGAGGCTTTTCATTTACCGTTTCATTGAAATACGCGGCCACCGGAGATTGAGATACAACAGGCTTCCAACTCAGCACAAAATCACGGTTCATTACTACTTCAGTGTCATCCGTGTTAATGCGGTACTCACGATCAAACCGAGATACCGTCACAGAATGGTAGGGTGAATTAAAAGCTTCCACATCGAATCCACTGTTTACTTCGATATGCAATTTGGCGCGATGCGAGTTTTGCTGTAACTGATGGGTTTGCGGCGGTGTAATGGTATTAGCGTCGGGCACCTGATCTGTAGGCAACGCCCAACCTTTTACGTCCAATATTGTTTTCTCGCTCACGGGACTACCGGGGATATATCTTGGCGTGATAGTCATAGGCAAACGAAATTCAAACTGCCCTGAATCTAAATGCAGTTCTTGTAAAAAGGTCAGCTCTATAGATACAGTTTCACCAGGGCCAATATTCGCCACTTGAGTAGTAAACATGTTAGGTCGATTCTGTTGCAGCAAGCCAGCCCGCTTGCCTTCTTTTTTGGCCTGCGTATAAATTCGCTTTGCCTCCTGCTTTTCTTTAATAATGCCTTCGATAATGCGCTCGCCGATTATGATGCGCATGGCATTAACAGCGCTGTTTTCGGGCAATGGAAGCACATACACGGCTTCCACCCAGTCCTGGCTTGGATTATGAAAACTCTGGCGCAATGTCACTCGCGACAAAAGCCCGCTCACCTTTACGTTAAACTCAGCGTTGGTGCGCACAAAAGCGGCGTAACCCTGTTCCTGCTTTAATAGCAAACTGCCGGTACCCACCTCATCTAAACTGCCATAATGCTCCACAGGCGAGGCATCAACCCGCATACACACAACAAACACAGCCAGTAATAAACAAAACTGCAAACCTTGAGAAAAACTAACCTTTTGATATCTATACATTGTTTTGCCCCGAAACATTCATGATTGGTCATTTCAGTAAACGCCTTAAGACGGGCAAACCAATGGATCAAAAAAGGCATATCCGTGATCAAAAGTGATGAATCATGGCATGCCCAACTGGTCAAAAATTCTGTCGTATTTCGTCATTGTCATTTTAGGTAGTAAAGGCCACCCTGACTGGGTAGAGAATGACAAGAAATACAAGGCCATGAATACAGAAACGCATTACCGAACCTGTAATATTTGCGAAGCCAGTTGCGGCATCGAAATCCAACATTTAAACGGGGAAATAGTTTCCATAAAGGGCGATAAGAAAGACCCTCTTTCCCAGGGACACATTTGCCCTAAAGCTGTCGCATTGCAAGATATTCAGAATGATCCAAACCGCTTGCGTAAACCCATCAAAAAGACAGCCAACGGCTGGGAAGAAATCAGCTGGCCCGACGCACTGGATGAAGTAGCAAGCAAGGTGAAAACCCTGCAACAAAAATACGGTAATGACTCCGTGGGCCTGTATATCGGCAATCCCACCGCTCATAACCATGGTGCTCTTTTAATGCTGGCGCCTTTTCTGCAAGCATTAGACACCCGATCGCGTTTTTCTGCCACGTCCTGCGACCAACTGCCCCATATGCTGGCCTGTTTAAAAATGTTTGGCAATTTTGCCAATTTCCCAGTGCCGGATATCGATCGCTGTCAGTATTTCTTATGTTTTGGTGCCAATCCAATGGCCTCAAACGGCAGCGTGATGACGGCACCCAACTTTAAGAACCGAATCAAAGCGCTACAGAAGTGCAACGGTAAATTGGTGCTGCTTGATCCGCGCAAAACCGAAACGGCTGAAGTTGCGGACGAACATCACTTTATTAAACCCGGAAGCGATAGTCTGTTATTACTGGCGATGATCAATGTGATTTTCGCAGAGCAATGGCATGACCTGGGCACAATAAAAGATTATCAAAAAAACCTGGAATTATTACGTGAAGCCAGCAACAGCTTCACCCCTGAATCTGTGTCTGAATACGTAGGAATCGACGCAAACACAATTCGTCGATTAGCACAGGAATTTTCCCATGCTGATGCGGCTGCGGCCTATGGACGTGTCGGTATTAGCACATCCGTATTCAGCGGCTTAAATGCCTGGCTAATCTATGCATTAAATATCATCACCGGCAATTTAGACAAAGCTGGAGGTTTAATGTTTACCTTGCCAGCTATTGATATTGTTGGCTTAGCCGGTGCAGCGGGTGAAACTGGCACCTTCGATACCTGGCGCAGTCGGGTACGAAATCTGCCAGAATTCGCTGGTGAAATGCCGGTGGCCACCATGGCAGATGAGATACTCACCCCCGGTGAAGGGCAGATCAAAGCCATGTTGATTCACGCAGGCAATCCTGTGCTTTCTGTTCCTAACGGTAAAGCCCTGGAAAAAGCTTTTGATCAATTGGAATTTATGGTGTGCTTCGATATTTATCTAAACGAAACCACACGCCATGCAGATTTAATATTGCCCCCTACCGGCCCGTTAGAACATGGCCATTACGAGCTTGGGCTACACACAGTCGCTGTGCGCAATACCGTAAAATATTCGGGCCCGCTATTACCAAAACCCGAAGGCACATTACACGACTGGGAAATCCTGGCACAGCTCAGTGCGCGACTGGAGTCCAAAACAGCTTTTACACAAACCCTGGCCAAAACTAAGCTAGCCATTATTCAATATCTTGGCGATGAAGGCATGCTAGATTGGCTGATTAAGCTTGGCCCCTATGGAAAAGGTTTACCAAGTGTTCATTTGCTTTCCACACTACTAAGCAAATCCCAGCTTACCAACAAATTAAAAAACAAAATTGCCAATGGTCTAGTGGCCATGGCATCCCGCTCACCATTAATGCTTCAAATTTTACAAGCTACCGCCTATGGCAACGCAGCCAAAGCGGGAGAATTTGCCGAACCGATTACCAATTTGGATCTAAAAGCCGTGCGAGCGCGGCCACATGGTATTGATTTGGGGCCGCTTCATACCATGTTGCCACAACGAATATTTAAGCGAGATCGAAAAATCGATTTAGCCCCAAAACTGTTTTTAAAAGATATTGAACGCTTAAAGGCGTCACTAACGAATAAAAGCAACACTAACTTTGATCTGCAACTGATTGGCCGCCGCCATGTTCGCTGCAACAATTCCTGGTTACATAACAGTTCGCGCTTAGTTAAGGGCAAAAACCGCTGCAACCTCATGATATCTAGCCAAGATGCAGAGCGTTTACAACTAAACGATGGTGACCAAGTTTGGTTAGAATCCAAAGTTGGTAAAATTCAGCTACCACTCCTGGTTAACGACGATATCATGCCCGGAGTAGTCAGCATGCCCCATGGCTGGGGCCATGATCGTGAAGGCGCCAAGCTGGATGTAGCATCCAAAAAAGCCGGTGTGAGCATGAACGACATTACCGATAACCAGGTAGTGGATGAGCTAACCGGCATGGCAATCATCAACGGCGTACCCGTAAAAGTGTATGCTGTTGAAGAACACGCTAAAAACAAAAACAAAAGCGACACTGTCGCTGCATAGCATTAACGGGAAAAAGCATGACAGAACGAAAACACACTTTCTGCCGAGTTTGTGAACCTTCTTGCGCCTTAATCGCAGAAGTGGATGGCAACAAACTAATAAAGCTTTCTCCCGATAAGGAACACCCTGTCACCAAAGGGTTCGCCTGCCATAAGGGCATCAACTTTCAAGCAATCCATCAAGACCCGGATCGACTGAATGTTCCCCTTAAGCGTGTTAACGGAAAGCAGCAAACCGGGGAATTCGAAGAACAAAGCTGGCAACAGTCCTTGCAGAGCATCGCTGAAAAGCTAACGCAAATTCAGCAAGAACACGGCAAAGATGCGGTAGCGGCTTATTTCGGCAACCCCACCGCGTTTAATGCTTTGGGTAGCCAGGCCATGATGTCGTTCTTCACTCAGCTAGGAACGCGCCGACTATTCAACTCAGGCACCCAAGACTGTTCAAATAAGTTTGCCGGATCAGAGGCTGTATTTGGCACCAGTACACTTCACCCTATTCCTGATATTTCACGCACTCAATACGCACTTATCTTTGGTGAAAACCCCAAGATTTCCCATATGTCTTTTGTTTCCATGGCTAACCCCATGCAGCAGCTAAGACAAGCGAAAAAAAAGGGCGCCACCATAAAGTTTGTTAACCCACGAAAAATTGAATCTGCCACCGCAGCCACCGGCGATGTTTTACAAATCAAGCCCGACACCGATTTGTATTTTATGGCTGCGTTACTCCATGAGATTGATAAAGGCCCAGGGTTCGACAACCAAGCAATAATAAATCACGGTAGCAACATAGATGGCCTGCGGGAATTTATTACCCCTTATAGTGCCGATTCTGTGGCAGATGTTGTGGGAATATCAGCCGATATCATTCGTAAAACCGCTTTGGAATTTGCCAGCGCTGAATCGGCCTGCGTGCACATGTCTACCGGCGTCAACATGGGGCGCCAGGGCACTCTGTGTTATTGGCTGCTACACATGCTCAGCTTTGTAACAGGCAACCTGGATAAGCCCGGCGGTAATATTTATGCACTTGGTTTTTACCCAGCGGCAAAAGCGGGCTCTCTGCACTCTCGCAATAAAGAAGACCTGTTCTTTTCATCGGAGCACGGTGAACTTCGCACCATTCGCGGATCGTTGCCTGGAAACCTATTACCCGATTTTATTCTAAACGACAGCAAACCCATTAAAGCGCTAATCATTATTGCCGGGAACCCTGTGTTATCCATGGGGGGCGAGGAGCAAATTCGCAAGGCGTTCGAGAAATTAGATTTGGTTGTTGTGTTGGATATCGTTCGCAATGCCAGCGCAGAATATGCAGACTACCTGCTGCCCTGTGCCGACATGCTGGAAAGAGATGACTTAAACATTTGCGGCTTAGGCATGCAATACCAACCCTATGTTCAATACACGGATGCAGTGGTTCAAGCATCTGAGCAACGTAAGCCCGAATGGTGGATTCTAGGCAAACTGGAACAGGCCATGGGGATGCACTCACTCTTTGATGAAAGCGAAACACCTAACCCCTTTGGCCGCCTGAACAAGATGCTGGGTTATTCAGAGCTTTCCATTGATCAGCTTAAACAATCCCCTTGCAATACCATTGCTTTACCGGAAATCCCCACAGGCCGTTTCTACACTGATTGGATTCAAACAGATAACAAACGTGTTGACTGCTGCCCTGAACTGTTTGACGACGCGATTATTCAGGCCCATACAATTTTTACCGAGCTACAAGGCGAACCAGCGGATCAACTAAAGCTGATCAATTTAAGAACCAATTACATGCAAAATAGCTGGTATCAAAATGTGCCCGAACTAAAACGGGAGCACCAACTTGAGAACGGTTTGCACATATCCTCACAGGATGCTGAGCAACGCCAGCTCGAGCATGGGCAACGAGTGAAAATCGAAAACCAATGGGGCAGCATCACTGCTCCCATCATTATTGATGACAGCCTACGCCAGGGCACTGTGGCCATGACCCACGGCTGGGGCAACCAACAAAGCCACGGACTTTCTGTGGCACAAAAATACCCCGGCACCAATGTAAACAGCCTGCTGCCCACAGGGCCAGGCAGTTTTGAAAAGCTAAGCAACCAGGCCCACATGACTGGCGTACCAGTTTGGATTAGCTAGTCATTTTTACTGAGTTTGTTGCTAGACATCTCGCGCTGCAAGGCAAACATCTTCAGCGCCATATCGTGCTGAGCAGAATACAGTTTTTCAGTAACCTCCCTACCCAAATATTGTTCTTTGAGTCGCACGCTTTTCATAAATCGTTGCTCCGCATCATCGGCTGACGTTAGCGGCTTATCCAACAACTCTTTCAACATTAATGTGTTAGCAGCGTGAAATTGGGAATAACGATGACTCAAATCCATTACCTGCTCACTGGCTTGAGCGGGCAGCGTTTTTGCAATCAAAAATTGAATCCGCTTGCGCGTTTCTTCGGTAGGTTTATTCGGATACTGCAGCGTTAACCTTTCCAGAAACTGAGCCGTTTCAGTAGTTAAGGCCAAAGCACCATCATCCATTAAGGGTGCTTGAGCCAGTATTTTTTCTATTCTTTCAAAATCCACTCGCCATGCGTTAGGCTGAATAGATTTTGGGTATTGCTCATAAGAGTCACTCGGCTGCTTCCACACCTGTGATTGATCCGTCACCTTAAAGGCTTCCCCTTTGGGGTAGATTGAAATCACAATAAGGGAGACTGCAAATAAAAGAGCAACCGTTGCCACTCTATCGTTTCGACAAACACCATGATTGATCAGCTCGCTGTTTTGCCGCACACCTTTCAACCTGGAAACAAGCACGATAGCCATTACCAGTCCGTATACACCATACAAAAACAAATTGGGAAACCGGCTAAAAAAACTTCCCCCGCTGTTTTCATCGAAAGGCATATCTACCAAATAACCACCGGCTTGATGATAATCGGAAACAAACAAAAAACGCCCGTTAGGCATCACCACTACCGAAGGCCCGTTATTTAAAACATGGATCATTGGTAAACGGTTTTCCACCGCCCGCAGGGAGGCGGAATAAATATGTTGATAGGGTTGAACCGAGTCACCGAACCAGCCGTTACTGGAAAGCCCAACTAATATGCTGCCCTGCGGCTGCTTGG